>JAAZIF010000036.1 GCA_012510335.1 Methanomicrobiales archaeon
GCGCCGCTCGAAAACTGCGACGGAACTCACCACACTTGCGCGCGATGAGGAGGAGATCGCCGGGCTTGCCCGGGATCTCGGGGAGTGGCAGGCGCTCCGCGATCGCATTGCAGCCCTGAAAGTCCTTCAGCCTGAATACAGTGCCCTCCGCGAGGCCCTCGCCCGAATGGACGAGCGGTTCGCCCAGACGGAGCGGCGCGTCCAGGAGAACCGGGCTGATATCGAGGAGGTCGAGGAGAAGGCCCGGCACCTTGAGGCACTAGAGGCCGGGACCGGTGAGTACGACGCCCTTCTTACCCGTGACGAGGTTCTCGTCCGGGCGGCCGGGTATGCCAGGGAGGAGGAGCGGTGCCTGCGGGAGGCCCGCGCCGCGTCGGATGAGATGAGCCGGCTCCAGAACACCATCGCCGGGCTCTCCAGGCAGCTCGCCGGGATGGATACGATCGAGGAGCGGATCGAGGCGGCCGGGAGCAGGAAAGACTCCCTGACATCACGGATCAGCGCCTGCGCCGCGCGCCGGCAGACGGTCTGCGAGGAGATCCAGAGGCTGACCGAACACCGGACTGAGATCCTTGAGGCAGGCCCGGAGGGCTCCTGCCCGATGTGCCACCAGGGTCTCGGGGAACACTACGAAGACCTCCTCGGCGATCTCGTGGCAGGTATCAGATCGATGCAGGAGGTGCTTGTGAGCCTTGAGGAGGAGCATGCGCAGGCGACCGCCGGGCACCGGGAGGTTGTCGCCGCCCTTCAGGATCTCATGCAGCAGCGCACCGCCTTCCAGCGCACAAAAGAGCAGCACGCGCTCCACACCTCCCGGTATGAGCAGGGTGTTGAGACCGTGCGGCGGTGGCAGGCCGAGGCCGGGGAGCACCACGCCGCGATAGAGGCGCTCGGCCTTGAGAGGTATGACCCTGCGGCGCACGAGGCCCTCCGGAGACGCCTCAGCGACCTCGCAGAGAAACGGGCGAGGGCCGATACCCTCAGGGGCGAGTGTAGCCGTCTCCCGGCTCTCATGGAGGAGCGGCAGCGGCTCATCGCCGGGGTCGAGGATCACCTCACCCGGAAGGAGGAGACTGAGGGGAGGCTTGCCCGGCTCGGGTTTGACCCGGAGATCCTCAAGCGCCTGGAGACCGAAGCACAGGCGCTCGAAGCGTCCTACCATGCGTACACAGAGGCACAGGCCCGACTCGCACGGCGGCCGGCGCTCGAGGAGGAAGAGAAAGAGATCCTTGAGCGGTTGGATGGCCTCCGGATGAGGCTGCAGGAGATCGAGGATGAACAGAGAGATCTCGCGTTTGACCCTGACCGGTTTTTACGCCTCGCAGAGGAGTTCGGCCGCGTAAAGAAAGCGCACAGAAAGACACTCGAACTCCGGGTACGCCTTGAGGAAGTCCCGAGGCTGCAAAAGATGCTCGGGGCAAAACAGGAACTCCTCGCCAGCCGGGAGACCGAACTCCGAGCCGCAAAGGCGGCTATAGCCGGCCTCGGTTTTGATGAGCAGGCGATAGCGGAAGTGGAGAATAGGCTTTCAGGCCTTGAGGGGGATCTCATGAAGGCGCGGGAGAGAAGATACGCGGCCGCCGCTGCGATAAGCAGCCTGAAGGCGGATATCGGGGAGGAGGTTTCACGCCTCTCCCGGGCCGATGAACTCGCCCGGGAGCAAGAGACCCTCCACGAGGAGATCGGGCGCCTGAAGCTGACCCGCTCGATCATCAAGGACTACACCGACTACCTCCTGCAGGTGGTACGGGACAGGATCGAGGAGGAGGCGGGGAGGGTGCTTGCCGAGATCACCGACGGACGGTACGGGACGGTGATGCTGGATGATGACTTCACCGTCCTCGTCCACGACATGGGCGACGATTACCCTGCCGACCGGTTCAGCGGCGGGGAGCAGGACGATATCGCCATCGCCCTCAGGATCGCCCTCTCCCGGTTCCTTGCCGGGGTGAACGAGATGCATGACTCCACGTTCCTCATATTCGACGAGATATTCGGGAGCCAGGACGAAGAGCGACGGAACAACCTCCTCCGCGCGCTCAGGACACAGGAGGCCCACTTCCCCCAGATCCTCCTCATATCCCATATAACCGAGGTCCAGGACGAGTTCTCGACGACGTTCCTGGTCGAGATGGGGGCTGATGGGGCGAGCATGGTCAGGGGAGTCTGAATGATGGATCGAAAAACCCACTACCAGGACGCGATCCGGCGGATCGCCGGAAGGATCCGGGAGTGTGCCCCGGAGGATCTCGTAGAGCGGTTCTCTGTGTGTAGCGGGTTTGACGCGGGATCCTACCGGCCCTGCCACCCCTCTTTCGATGGAGCGGTCTGCGCTGTGGACGGGAGCAACGCAATAATACTCGATGCGGGCAGTTTTGCCGTCGCCGCCGCCCGCGCATCGGTAAGCGTATATGCCGGCGACATGCGCATCCGCTGCAGGACGACGCCGCTTGAGATCATCACCGTCAACCCCGGGGCCGGGAACGAGGACTTCGACGCGCTCTTCCACGACTGTTTCCGCCACCCACCGAAGGTACCCCTCAACCACGACGACCCTACCCGGAACGCCGCCGTCATACGGGACACCCTCGAGTACTGGGCTGCTATGGAGATGGCCGCAGAGCTCGATACAGGGGATCTCATCGTGCTCGACGGCACGCTCCAGGTCCGCCACGCAAGCCACGACGAGGTCATAGAGAGCCTCTTAAACCTCTGCAACCTCCGGGGGATCCTCATCGCCGCGGTGACGAAGCGGACGTCGCTCACCTGGGGCTCCGGGCACCCGATCGTCCCGGCGGCAGAGGGGCTTGCCCGTGACCTCGATATACCCGAACCCTGGTACCTCTGCGTCTCCACCGCTGAAGGCCTGATCGACCGCGAGGAGACGCATCGCTGGAAGCAGCGGGGCGGGCAGTACGTCGCGCGTATGCACCCCCGGGCGCAGAGGGCGTTCAAGGTAGAGATCCCGAAATATTACAACCCGGAGATGGTCGGGAGGGTCTTCTCCGCGCTCGCCTGCTACGCCGGCGACGGCAGGGTCACGGGCTACCCCTACCCCCTCCTGGACGCTCACCTCACGACGAAGATCGGGATCGATGCGGTCGAGCAGATCCGCCAGGAGATCATCCGGGGCATGGACAGCCTCGGCATGAGCCTCGCCGACTACACAGGCATCTTTGGTGATTACCATGATGAGTTTGATCGATATTGATAGGGGCGATGCCTCGAAGTACCGCCTGATCGGGGACCGGGTTCTCAGTTACCGGTTCGCCGTCCCCCACGACGCAGAGCTCTACCTCGGGGATGTGCTCAAGATCACAGATACCGTCAAGGGGCTGACGTTCTTTGCGAAGGTGAGCGACCTCATCCACGGCTGCAACTTCTCGGATCCCAGGTGGGACACCCGCCCGCACACCGAGCATTTCTACGGTATCGGGGAGGATGTCTTCATACTCGTCGAGGCGATCCCGCTCGGGTTCGTGGGGGAGGACGGCAAATTCCGGAAACCGCGGACGATACCCGCGAAGTTCTCGCGTGTGGAGCAACCGGAGGTCGAGGATTTTTCGTTCCTGCGGCAGGTGATGGGTGAGATCGAGGTCGGAGTCATGAAGACCGGCCAGGGCGTCCTCAGGGACGTCAGGGTTGCGCTTCATGCGCAGGTGATGCGGCAGCATATGGGCATCTTTGCCACGACCGGCATGGGGAAGAGCAACTTCATGAAGGTCTTCTGCGCCTCCTGCATGCAGGCGAGGGCGTTCGGGCTCCTCATCGTGGATCCGCACGGCGAGTACGTGGCAGGGGGATGGTCATCGAGCGGCGCACCCACCCGGGGTCTTCTCCACTACCAGGCCGGCCGGGATGGACTTTCAGTCTTTACAACGCGGTCGGATCGCTTCAGGAGGAAGTACATGCTCGACCGGCTCTACCTGGACTATGATGACTTCAGGACTCCAGACCTCCTCCTCCTCTACGAACACTCCCAGCCACAGCGTGAGGCCGTGGAGATGCTTGAGAACACACCGGGATCCGCCGTGATCGACTTCTTCCAGGGCGCCGACTTCTCAACTTTTGATGCCGCGGTCTACACCGGCCGGCACCCCGAGATCGCAAGGAGCCTGAGGAACTTCTCGCCGAGCACGCTCTCGGTTATGCAGCGGCGTATATCGGGAATGCTCAACCGGAACAGAGGCTTCCTCCGCGAAAAGGGCTCCTCAGTCCCCGATATCATCAGGGCGCTCCACGAGAACAAGGTTGTCCTGATCGATATCCCGGGTATGAGCGAGCAGAGCGAGCTCTTTGTACTCTCGATCATAACCCGCATGATCATGCGGAACCACCAGGCGGAGGATGTCAGGGGCGCGGAGGAGCAGAAGCAGGTTCTGATCACGATCGAGGAGGCGCAACGGGTGCTCGGATCGGGGCCCGGGAGCACCCGGACGTTCCGGGAGGCCGCGATGGAGGGGAGGAAGTTTGGCGTGGGTCTCTGCGTCGTCACCCAGCAGCCGAAGAACATAGATGCCCGGGTTCTTGCCCAGTTAAACACCTTCGTCGTTATGGGGCTCTCAGACCGCGGGGATCGCGAGATCATAGCGAGCAGCGCAAAACAGGATCTCTCGCGCCTGGACACCGAGATTCAGACGCTTGAACCGGGTGAGGCGGTTATCAGCACCCTCAGGATCCCGTTTCCCGTGAGCACCCGGATCCACCTCTTCGAGGATTACATCCAGGATCTGAACGATCGACCGGTTTCAAAGTCGATAGAAGAAGGGCTTGATACAACGTTCTGATTGAGAGATGGTGACAGGATCCCGGGATCCCGGATCAACCGTCTCTTCACTGAAACTCTAATGGCGTCAGGATCGCTGAGTACTATCTACCTTCCGTATGGAGACGCAGTTGACGACCGCATCTCCGGTCAGGATGTAGCGTTTGACGATGATTCCGAGCACCTCGACCACATCCCCCTTCTGCACATCTTCCGCCGGCGAGGTGAACATCTTGACCGATATCTCACCTGTCCGGTCGGCGACGAGGTACTGCGGCCGGTTGAGGAACTGGAAGTAGACCCGCTCGACTACGCCCTTCACGCGTACAGGCTGGCCGAGCAGATTTAAGTTGATCTCCCGGATGCGCATGGTTCGCGCCTCCGCTTCATAGACCGGCACGAGCGATGCATACTGCTTCTGGCTCATGTAGTTGAGCGCTGCCGGTATGATAAGCAGCATGATTGCCGCCGGAACCGCCCAGATCAGCGAGCGTACTTCTCCAGTAACATAGACGTACACCGCGATCAGGACCATAAAAAAGAGGAAGACGGCCAGTACAACTGGCGTCACCCTCACTTTAATATCTCCGATCTGCATCGCTTATCAGGTTTACTTCAGGGCGGCAATTTCCTTCTTGAACGCTACCCAGTAGATGACCCCGACGAAGACCATACCCCCGACTATGTTGCCTAACGTAACCGGAATCAGGTTTGTGGTCCACATGGATACCCAGTTGACTGTATCAACTGCTTTTGTGGGGTCAAGGCCTGTACAGAAGATACCCGCAGGGATAAAGTACATATTCGCGACACTGTGCTCGAATCCGGTGGAGACGAAAGCAAAGATCGGGAACCAGATACCGACGATCTTTCCTATAGCGTCGTCGGCGCATATACCGAGCAGGACAGCAAGGTTGACGAGCCAGTTACAGCCAATTCCCTTTACGAAGGCCGAAAATAACCCCATACCACCTGCATAACTTGTCTTTGCCGTTGCTATGGCTACTGCTCTCCCACCAAACGCAGTGAGTGTTGCGACCCCTGCGGCGTCGAAGCTGACACATGGGCCGTATGCCATGATAAACGCAAAGACTATCGACCCGATGAGGTTACCGATATACACCCAGACCCAGAGGTTGAGCACACTGCCCCAGGTTACCTTGTGGACGAATGCCGCCATGGGGGCGAGCATTGCGTCGCCGGTGAAGAGTTCTGCACCGGTCATGATCGTCATGATCAGCCCCACAGGGAAGACAGCACCCAGCATGAACTGGGCCATACCGGCACTTGCAAAGCCAGATCTCAGCGCAACGTCAGTCGCCATGACGCCGGTCGAACAGACCGTCGCAAGCGCACCGCCCATGGCGATGTAGGCTCCGGACATGAAGCCACGCAGGATCATATTCCAGGCAGGCAAGCCGACTTTATACTTCCCGGCATCACCCGCTTTTGCTACTATAGCAACTGGAGGATGGAACACCATTTTTCATACACCTCTCTAAACGTCCTACCTATACCTTCGAGTAATCTGATTGTATAGGTCTAATTAATGAGTAATTTAGGGCGGCTATTAATAAGTTTCGAATTGATCGTTCTGTTAAGAGAATATAACCTCGTTTGGAGCGCATATCCCTGACCTGAGTTAATTTATGCCGTTAAACAGCAGGAATCGATAAACGATGTTCTTGCCATGGATTTCGAAGCCACGCGGAATGGGAGTGATTTTCCGGGAAAATCTGGACGGTCAGGATAGAGCAGGCGCGCGGATCCCTCTCTTATCCGCCCACATCTCCTTCGGGGCCGCGGAGGCCGGCAAAACCGCCCGGAATACATGCGCGGCCGGGATCGTTCTGTGAAGTATGTGCCACGGCGGCCTGAGCGCCCCTATTTTTGGAAATCCTACCTATTTATATCCTTTTTGGGCACCCCCCGTTTCCGGGAAAAGCCCCTCTCCAGGAGATCTGTGGGCGGCGGGATACGGTTTACCCGCGTGCTGCCGCAGGTCCGGTAGCCCTGCGGCGGAGCAGACCGCGCGCAGATCCGGGTGTGCCCACGCCCCGGGGCGCTCGCCGGGCCGCAGGGTTATCACCCATGCCCGGGAGGAAGGCGCGCCCCGATCCATCTCATATTCCCCTCAAGACCCAAACAACATTGAGGTCTGCCGGCGATATGTACATCAATGGAGTCTCTTGACGACTGGTTCCCTTACCGGGAATACCGGCCTCACCAGCGGGAGATGCTTGAAGTGGCCGCATCTGTCGCACGCGACGGCGGTATCGCCATGATCGATGCGCCGACCGGGAGCGGGAAGTCGAGCGTGGTCTCCGCACTCCTTGCGGAGAACCGGGGCCGGAAAGTGATCGTCGCCGTCCGCACCATCAGCCAGCTTGCCACGTTCATGCGCGAGCTCGAGCTCATCAGGAAGAAGCGCGGCGGCCTGAAGTTCGCCTACCTCATCGGCAAATCCAGCATGTGCCCGCTCGGCGGCGAGGGGGACGTTTACCGGCGGTGTGAGGGTGTCAAGGCCTTCTCTACAGCACTTATGCGGGAGCGGGCGCAAAAGGGGTCGCTCATCCCGGCAAGCGACCGCCACATAAGGCAGCAGATCCGGAAGATGGATCGGGATCACCCGCTCATCTGCCCCTACTTCATCCACGGCAAATCGTTCGTGGAGTCCGATGATGCCGGCCTGAAGATGATCCCTTCGGCCGCCCTGCGCACCCGTGCCGAGCGGGTTAGCACCGAACTGATCCTGCCTGACCAGCTCGCCGGGTTCTGCGGCAGCGTCTGCCCCTACGATACTATGATGCATGCCGCCCGGAATGCCGACGTTGTGCTCGTGAACTTCTACCACCTCTTTGACGATGCCATCAGGGAGCAGCTCTACCTTCTGCTCGGCATCGAGGGGCGCGATGTTCTGCTGCTCGTCGATGAGGCTCATAACTGCGGTGACGTCGTCCAGAGCATCGAGAGCGTGACGATCGAGGAGCGCGACATCGTGCAGGCCGGGCATGAACTTGCCGGGCGGCGACGGTCGCAGCACCAGGCGGACGCCATCACCCAGATCCTGCCGCAGATCACAGGGTTCATGGATGCGCTCAAGACCTCGCACGAGATTGAGGACTGGTTCGACCCTGCGATCTTCCAGCGTATGATCCTCGCGGGCACACTCTACCAGAACACAGAGGCGGTCGTGGATGACCTCCTCAAGATAAGCGAAGCGATCCGGGAGAAGAATATGCAGGCGGGCGAGTTCAGGGAGAGCGCGATCGAGCGGATGACACTCTTCTTCTACCGTATATTCCGGTCTGCGGACGACCCGGCCTACCTGACGGTCTACCGGAAATTGGATGACGGATCGGTGGCGCTTGAGGTCAGGAACATCGACCCGAGCACCAAACTCCAGGAGATCGCCCAGGCCCACGCCTGCTCTATACTGATATCAGGCACGCTCTCCCCCATCGAGAGTTACCGGCGCTACTACTTCGGCGATCTTCCGGTCTCTGCGCTATCGCTCCCTAACTCTTTTCCTCCCGAGAACCGCCGCATATTCTGCGCAAGCGACATCACCACCGCCTACTCGATGCGTCAGAACGCGCAGAACCTCGCGCGGACCGAGGATTATATCACCGCGTTTGCCTCCCTCCCCGGGAACCTCGCCATATACTTCCCCTCCTACGACCTCGTAAATACCTTCGCGGAACGGTGCGCCCCCGGGATCAGGAAGAAGCGGATATACGTCGAACCGAGAGAGACCACAGCCGCCGCCGCCATGCTCAAGGAGTTCATGGCCCTCCCGGAATCTGGCCGATCCGGCATCCTCTTTGCGGTCTGCGGGGGCAAGTGGAGCGAGGGCCTGGATTACCGGGGCGAGATGCTTGCGGGAGCACTCGTCATCGGCCTCCCGCTCGCGCCCTTCAACCGCGTCCGCCGGATGGTGATCGACTACTTCCGGATGAAATTTGGGGCCGAGGGGGAGTTCATCAGCTACACCCTCCCGGCGATCAACCGCGCATTGCAGGCGCTCGGGCGTGTGCTCCGGGCGCCGGAGGACCGGGGGATGCTCGTCCTCGGGGAACGTCGGTTCCTTGAGTCGCGGATCCGCGCCGGACTGCCGCCGTGGATGCAGGAGGAGATGGCAGCATGCACCATCGATCTCTTCCAGAAGGAGGCTGGCAGATGGCGATCGTGACCGGATCGTGCCGGTTTGGACTCTGGTACGTCCACGTGACATGGCAGGATAACCTCATCTACCGGGTGCGCTTCGCGCGCGAGGGTATCGTCGGCCCGGTGCCTCGCGAGATCCGGCGCTACTGCGCCGGGCTGCCGGCAGACCTCTCCTCCCTTGAGAGCATCGCAACCGAGGGTGAGACAGCTTTTGCGAGGATCTACCGTGCGGTGCGGGCGATCCCCTGCGGGGAGACGAGAACCTACGGCGAGATCGCGCTGGAGGTCGGGACCGCACCACGGGCGGTCGGATCGGCTATGGCGAGGAACCCGACCCCGATCGTGGTGCCCTGCCACCGTGTCGTCGCTAAGACCGGTCTCGGGGGGTTCTCACCTGACCTGGAGATCAAAGAGGCTCTTATCGCAATGGAGCGCCGCACGCCCGGACCCTGCACACCGGAGAATGAGAGGGATTAACTGTTAACCCGGCCAAATATGATGAAGATGAAGATCGTGGTCCTGGGTGCGGGGGCGGTCGGCCTGACCGTCGCCGCAAAGTTATCCCGCGTCGTGGATATCCATGCCGTTGCCAGGAAACGGCATGCGGATGCGGTGCGGGAACGCGGATTCCTGATGACCGGTATATGGGGGGAAGGCACATACCGCTTCAGCTGCTCCGAAGACCTGCCGGATGAGTGGTTGGATGCTGATTACTACATCATAACCGCAAAATCCACCGATACAGAGGCGGTCTGCCGCCAGTTTGCCGGCGCCATCAGGGGGCGCGAGGTGGTGAGCCTCCAGAACGGCATCGGGAACGAGGAGATCATCGCCAGGTTCACCGACCGGGTAATCGGCGGTATGATCATCGCAGGGTCTGGGTGGCGGGGCGATGCGTCGGTCCATGTCCCGGTGGAGTCGGCGCCCATGAAGATCGGACGGTTCCCGTCCGGCATGGACGATGCGGTCGGGCGCCTTGCAGACCTCATCAACAGGGCCGGGATCCAGGTTGAAGCGACCGACGGGATCAGGAGCGATCTCCGGGCAAAGACCCTCTACAACTCAGCCCTGAATCCTCTCGGCGCTATCGCGAGTGTTCCCTACGGGGCGCTCACCGATCCGCACGCCCGGGCGATCGTCAGGGAGGCCTACCGGGTGGTGGAGGCCGAGGGCATCGCACTCCCGGGGGAGGA
>JAAZIF010000287.1 GCA_012510335.1 Methanomicrobiales archaeon
AAGATCACACCTTCAGTGTTGTTTGTGCCGGCAACGTAGATCGCCTCAAACGCCTCCTCGGGAGTCATGTTCGCGATCCCCGCCGGATCGGATGCAGGGCCGACCAGGAGGAAGTTGTTGTAGGCGAAGCAACGCTGGTTGATGCCATAACCCTCACTGATGAACTCATCTTCAAGCCCTGGCGAGTGGACGGTTACCAGATCGACATCGCCGCGCCGTGCGGTATCAAGCGCCTGGCCCGTCCCCTGGGCGACGATCTGCACATCTACATCAGATATGTTCTCATACATGTCCTCGAGCTCATTGAGGAGACCGGTGTCGTATAGACTTGTTGTTGTTGCTATCCGGAGCACGCCCGGATCCGCAGCCTCCTGCGCCGAGGCAGAGAGGGCACATGCGGCCAGGAGTACTATCATGATGCCCAGGAGAGGCATCCATTTTCTCGGAGTCATACGGGCAGACAGTCAGGGAGATATTTTATTTAAATGTTATTATAAAATTTAACAAATCCCATTTGCCAGGTGATCTCCACAAACCCACCCCCCATCTTCGGTGCCGAAAACCTTAACGCTCCAGCCCGCTGACCTTCCTCCCCATGTGGAAAGCGCTGGATGTCGGGATCTGGGTCGCCGGGAGGCGGTCAGACCTCGACCGGGTGAAGGGCCCGGTCTCTGAGATAATCGGGAGGGTGCGCAGAGAGGGCGACGCGGCTCTCCTCGACCTTACGAGGAAGTTCGATGGTATCGATCTCGACGAGATCGCTGTCCCTGATGAAGAACGGGAGGCAGCCTACGATCTGGTGGATGCGGAGCTGGTCGAGAGTCTCGTGCAGGCGGAGGTGCGGATCAGCGATTTCCATGAGTTGCAGCGCAGCCGCGACCTCTGGCTCCAGGAGGTGGAGCCCGGGATCACACTCGGTGTCAGGACGACACCGCTCTCCCGTGTGGGAGCTTACGTCCCCGGCGGGCGGGCGGCCTACCCCTCGACGGCGCTTATGTGCATTATCCCGGCGGTGGTGGCCGGCGTCCGGGAGATCTGCTGTTGCACCCCGCCGCCGGTGAGCCCGATCACGCTCGTTGCGCTCGATATCGCCGGGATAGATGAGATCTACCGGGTCGGCGGTGCGCAGGCGATCGCGGCGATGGCGATAGGGACCGAGACGATTCCGGCGGTGGAAAAGATCGTCGGACCGGGGAACGTCTACGTCACCGCGGCAAAGATGCTCCTCCGGGATGAGGCGGAGATCGACTTTCCCGCCGGCCCAAGCGAGATCGCGATCATAGCGGACGCCACGGCGAACCCGACGTTCATCGCGGCCGATATCCTCGCCCAGGCCGAGCACGATCCAGACGCCGCATGTGTCCTCGTGACGACGGACGCGGCCCTCGCGGATAGGGTCGGGACGGAGGTGAAGCGGATGGCTGCGGGGGCGGCACGCCGGGAGATCATCGAGGAGGCGCTCGGGCACTCCGGCTACATAGTCGTCGGCGACCTCGATGAGGCGGTGGATGTGGTCGACGGCATCGCCCCCGAGCACCTCTCGATCCAGGTTAGAGACCCGCTCGGCACCCTCACCCGGATCCGGAACGCCGGGTCGATATTCGTCGGGCCCTACGCGGCGGTGGCCTGCGGGGATTACGCATCGGGGACAAACCACGTCCTCCCGACTGCCGGGTATGCCAGGCTCTACTCGGGGCTCGACGTGAACCACTTCTGCAGGCGCTCGACGGTCCAGGTGATCACGCGGGAGGGGCTTGAGGCGATCGGGGACGTCGTGGAGACGATCGCCGATGCAGAAGGGCTCCACGCCCACGCGGAGTCGGTGCGGGTGAGGAGAAGGGGATAAGCGAGACTCCTTTTTACCGGCACGGGTTTTTTGAAGGCACAGCTCACCGCCCCGCCGGTTTTCGTTCTCCCGCCACGAACGCCCCGTATAACCCGGTTGCCAGAAACAGCGTTCATGCCGTTTGAGGGGCACGGCAGGCAATACGCCGCAACACACGGTAAAATTAATATATACTTCCGAATCTTGCATTGATGAGGGAAAGAAGACTATATCTCGTTGAATTGTGGAATTCATACTTCTTAACAGCTCATTTTTGGAAAAGACGCCGCTCTGTGTGGAGTGAAAACGAAACGCATATCTTCACAAATTCATTGTATAGTACCAGATGGTGAGAAAAGATTTCAGGCGCACCCTCATGATGGGGCTATGCCTGGTAGTTATGGTTTTTTTAATCTCTATCGGCACGGTGAGCGCTGCAGGGCCCACGGCGGATTTCACCGGCAACGTGACTACCGGCACCGTGCCGCTGACGGTACAGTTCACTGATGACTCGACCGGCGGCCCGGACGGGTGGGCGTGGTACTTCGGCGACGAGACGTATGAGGGGGAGTGGACATGCGTGAACGCGAGTGCCTGGTCGAAACGGTACGCCCACAGTAGCGCCGTGATGCCAGACGGGAGTATCGTGCTTATGGGGGGGTGCGTTCAGTCCTTAGCTAATAACGAGACCTGGCGGTCGGACGATTACGGCGCAACGTGGGAATGCGTGAACGAAAGTTCCGGGTGGATATCACGGCTCAGGCATAGCAGCGTCGTGATGCCGAACGGGAGCATCATAATCATGGGCGGGAGCGGCTCGGGAGGAACCCTGAAGGACATCTGGCGGTCGGACGATTACGGCGGAAACTGGACGTGCGTGAACGAAAGTGCCGAATTGACGAAACGGGCCGCCCACACCAGCGTCGTGATGCCGGACGGGAGCATCATAATCATGGGCGGGGGTGGCTATGGATATAACGACACCTGGCGCTCGGAAAACGGCGGCGAAACCTGGACGTGCGTGAATGCAAGTTCCGGGTGGCCGGCACGATACTACCACACCGGCGTCGCGATGCCGGACGGGAGTATCGTAATCATGGGCGGGACGTACTGGGACGACAATACCCACCATTTCCTGAACGACGTCTGGCAATCGGACGATTACGGCGGGAACTGGACACAGTTGCCTGATGCCGAATGGTCGAAACGATCCGGCCACAGCAGCGTCGTGATGCCGGACGGGAGCATCATAATCATGGGCGGGTGGGACAAATATCACAACTCGTTTAAAGAAACCTGGCGGTCGACCGACGGCGGCAAAACCTGGACACAGTTGCCTGATGCCGGGTGGACGGGGCGGAACTACCACACCAGCGTCGTGATGCCGGACGGGAGCATCATAATCATGGGCGGGAGCGGCTCGGGAGGAACCCTGAACGACGTCTGGCGCCTCGAAACCGCCGGATCGACCGCAGAGAACCCCACGCACACCTACACCGAACCCGGCACCTACACGGTGACTCTGCAGGCATACAACGACGACGGCCACAACGTCACGCAAAAGGTAGCCTATATCACGGTCACGCCGCCACCGCCCGAGGCCGGGTTCACCGCCAACGTGACCTCCGGCCCCGCGCCGCTCACCGTGAAGTTCACCGATGAATCGACCGGCGACCCGACCACCTGGAAGTGGGACTTTGGCGACGGGGAAACGTCGACCGAGGAAAACCCCACGCACACCTACACCGTCCCCGGCACCTACACGGTCACCCTGACGGTCGAGAATGAGGAGGGTAGTAATACCCATACCGACAGCATCACGGTCACGCTGCCACCGCCCGAGGCCAGGTTCACCGCCAGCGTGACCTCCGGCACCGCACCTCTGACGGTACAGTTCACCGACCAATCAACCAACAACCCGGACGGGTGGACGTGGTACTTCGGCGACGAGACGTATGAGGGGGAGTGGACGAACCAGATCGATGCGGCCGGGTGGTCGGCACGGAAATCCCCTGTGGCGGTCACGATGCCGAACGGGAACATCATACTCATGGGCGGGAGATCCACGGACGGCAAATACCTGAACGACACATGGCGGTCGACCGACGGCGGCGGAAACTGGACGGAGATGGCCGGGAGCGCCGAATGGCTGGCACGGTTCGGCCACACCGGCGTCGTGATGCCGGACGGGAGTATCGTCCTCATGGGAGGGTATGGCCACGGTTATGGGAAAGACGTCTGGCGGTCGACCGATGAAGGCGCGACGTGGACGCGGTTGCCCGACGCCGAATGGCGGGCACGGTGGGACCACACCAGCGTCGTGATGCCGAACGGGAACATCATACTCATGGGCGGGTCGCGGGGGGATACTCCCAGACAAGCGAACGACGTCTGGCGGTCGGATGATTACGGCGGAAACTGGACGAGGGTGACCGAGCACGCCGAATGGCCGGCACGCTACGGCCAGGCCGCTGTCGTGATGCCGGATGGAAGCATCATACTCATGGGCGGGAACGACGACGATTACGCCTATAAAAACGACATCTGGCGGTCGACCGATGAAGGCGCGACGTGGACGCGGGTGGCTGAACACGCCGAATGGCCGGTACGATACCGCTACACCAGCGTCGCAATGCCGGACGGGAGCATCGTAATCATGGGCGGGTGGGGCGAGTCTTACTCCTATATGAACGACGTCTGGCGGTCGACCGATGAAGGCGCGACGTGGACGCAGGTGGCCGAGCACGCCGAATGGTCGGCACGATACAGTCACACCAGCGTCGTGATGCCGGACGGGAGTATCATACTCATGGGCGGGCAGAGCAACAGTACCACCTACACGAACGACGTCTGGCGCCTCGAAACCGCCGGGTCAAACGCCCAGACCCCCACGCACACCTACAATGAGCCGGGCACCTACACGGTGACGCTACAGGCATACAACGCCGATGGCTACAACGCCATGCGAAAGGTCGGCTACATCACGGTCACGGCCCCCACTCCCACCCCGACCAGCCCACCGTCCTCCGGCGGCGGGGGCGGCTCGACGGTCGGGCCGGGCGGCGGCTATAATGTCGGCGGAGACTCCGCCGTGAGCACGGTCACCGTCACCGGCACCGGGCTTGAGACGTTCATCGTCACCGGGCGGGTGCAGTCCTCCCCAGGTGCCGGCATCCCCCCGGCGCCGGGAACCCCGTACCAGTACATCGAACTGACGCCGGCCCGGTTCGAGGAGATCACCGGCGCAAACATCACCTTCAGCATTCCGGCCGCGTGGCTCGCGGAGCAGGGATTTGCCCCGGGCGGGATCGTGATGCACCGCTACAACGGCACGGCGTGGGAGGCGCTCCCGACGTGGGTCGTGGATGAGAGCGGATCGACGGTCACCTTCACGGCAACGAGCCCCGGGTTCTCGCTCTTTGCGATCAGCGGGACCGGGGATGAGGGTGCGGTGACGACCCCGATGGCGGTAGAGACCACGCCGCCGGCGACAACACAACCCACCGGGACAGAGACCACGGCCGTGCCGGTCGGCGATGCGGTCCCGGACTTCCCGCTTCAAACGGTCGCCCTGGTAGCCGGGGGTGTCCTGGTGCTCGCCGGGGCCGGATACCTTGTCCGCCGGCGGTGGATCAGGAGGCAGAACCCGGCACTCTTCAGGGACTACGATTGAGGGCACGGCTCCCTGAGATAGGGCAGAACGCTTCCCCCTTTTTGAACACTCCGTTGTTTTGGCCGTCACCTCGATCTCGGTGCCGAAGGCTCCGCCATCCCGCCCCGGGCCATCCTGATCTTCTCGATGGCATCCTCTGCGACGCTCTTCTCTTCCGCATCGCCACTTTGGGCAAGAGCCTCAAGCGCATCGATCGCCCTCGGGTTGCCAGTATATTTGAGCGCCCGGGCTCAGGGTAGCCCTGCTATGTGTTACCGGGGAAGGAT
>JAAZIF010000037.1 GCA_012510335.1 Methanomicrobiales archaeon
GACAAAGTATGTCCGGTCGGCCCCGAAGACCTCCGCAGCCCTCCGCTCCGCCTCTCCGACGACGCCGGAGTGTTTCAGGAGCGACCCCAGTTCAGGCACCGAGACCGAGAGGTCGGCCCTGAGGGTGTTCTCGCCGAAGAAGTTGTAGAAGATCCGGCCGGCCGCGCTCTTGAGGAACGCGACGCCTCCCATGTGCCCCGGCGTATGCCATGAGTATTTGTACTCCTCTACGTAGTCCATCAGCCCCCGGAAGAACGGGGGGAGGACGTCAGCGAGGTAATTCTTTGCCGCGCGCTTGATATGGCCGGCGATGAACGCCGGGGTATCCTCAAGCTTCCATACGTAACCGTCGATCCGGGATATGACGCCGAGGGGTATGGCGGAGATCGCCAGTTTCTCGGTGTTCAGGAATATAGGAACCTTCGGGTTTCGCTCCCTTATGAGGTTGATGACGTCCGCGGCGGTGAGCGTAGCGTCATCGACTGCGAGCTCCCAGTCTATTATGATGCAGCTCACGTGCGGGTGCGAAAGGAAAGCGTGAACCCCGTCCCGGGCGGTAAGGGCCTCGATTATGGGGAAATCATCTGACTTCAGTTCTCGCACGATCTCCCGGCTTGCCCGGCCTTCCGCTGTATCCGAGTGCAGCTCATCGTCTATGATGAGGATGGGAAACTCCTCGATGTAATCCATGCGGCCATGCTCCTCGGTGATACTCTTCCGGGGAGGCTTTAGAATCTTCTGATCCGGGTATCCCGGATCAGGCAGGCCAGGAGCCCCGCCACCCCCTTTGTTCGCATCCCGGTCCATGCCGGCGGCAGGCAGCCTGCTCCCGGTCTCAGTATACAGCCCGGCGGGCACAAAAACCGATCGGTTCTCCGTCATGGATCGCGGGGTTCCACCCCTCCTGCTGGCGACCTCACGGAGGGTCCATCTCTGCTCACCAGGGGGATCCTCACTACACTTGCGGGGTATTTAATCGCCGGATCCCCTGGTGATGGGAGATACGGGATCCGGAGATCTACCGGGTTGACGATCTTTATATACGGAAACAACAATCTACCTCTTATGACAGGCGAGGGTTCAAATCCACCGGTGTTCTGCCTGGGGTTCGACATCCATTACCCCTGCCGACTCAATCCCGGATTTCGGCCAGATCTGGCAAAAGGAAAAAGAAACCTGAAGGATATCTACTTCAGCCCGGACATGAGGGAGGGCCTCGGGTGGGCCATCGAGACCTCCTTCAGACCGGCAACAGAGATCCTCCTCGACCTCCTCGATGAGGGATTCAAGTGTGCCCTTGGCATGTCCGGGGTGGTGCTGGAGCGCCTGGAGAAGTGGTATCCCGATATGCTCGATCTCCTCTCTCGTGCGGCGACCCACGAGAATGCTGAAGTCCTCGCGCAGACCTACTACCACAGCGTCGCCGGCCTCTTCGCCGATCCGCAGGAGTTCACGGACGAGCTCCTCATGCACCGGGATCTCACGTCCGACCTCTTCGGGGTCGCGCCGACGACGTTTGTCCATACTGACTACCCCATCACCCCCGCCACTGCCGAGGCCCTCACAGGATCCGGGATCAGGGCGGCCATCATCGAGGGGGCTGCTGCCGAGCGTGATCCAGGTCACACCTACACCTACCGTGACCTCCCGGTCCTCGTCACCCACTGCGACCTCTCCGACGATATAGCCGTGCGGTTCCCGCGGCGGGAGTGGGACAGGTGGCCGCTCATGGCTGACCGGTACGCTGAGTGGATCTCAAAATCCCCGGGCGAGTCCGTCACGCTCTACCTCGATTACCGGGTCTTCGGAGACCTCATCGGTCCCGAGACCGGTATCCTCGAGTTCCTGCGCGCGCTCCCATCCGCTCTCGCTGACGCCGGGGTCAGGACCATGCATCCCTCGGATGCTGCAAATAACCCCCCGCACGGAATTATCGATGATACGGCCGGCCCGGGCCACCAGAGGAGCATACTACAGCAGTCTGCACTTGAGGCTCTTGAGGATGCCGGTAGCCTGGTTGCAGACCCCGAGATCTGGCGCTACCTTCTCGATACCGATCACATCCGCCGGATGGCGATGCGTTCAACCACGTGCGGGAGACCGCTTCACGCGGTCAGCCACCAGGTGGCCCACAACTACTTCGCGGCCTTCATGCGGATCCTCTCGCACCTCGAGGAACGGTCTGCAGCCAGCGCGAGGTCACAGAGAGCTGTACTCTCGCTCCGCTGCGTCCCGCCCGAGTTTGAGTTCACCTTCTCATCGCACGACCGGCCGGTCGGCTACGCCGCGCACAACCTCCAGGAGCTCGCAGATATGCTTGAGTTCACCCCTGATGATGTCGTCAGATACCATGCAGAGCGGGGAGACTTTTACCGGTGGATCGGTGAGGTCATCGGGGATTCGAAACTTGCAAAGGAGGTACAGGATATAGACGACCGCATCAGGCTCAGGACAACAATCCAGGGTAGGATTGATTCTTTATGGAAACGCTTAAGATAGCATTCTTCTGCTGGGAGGCGCTCCACTCATCCTTCAAGGTAGGCGGGCTTGCCCCTGCGGCGACCCATCTCGCCGAGCATCTCGCGGCGAAGGGGCACGAGATCCACTACTTCACGCGGGGGGTGGCCGGGGATCCGGAGGAGGTCGATGGCGTCCGGTACCACTACTGCCTGCCCACCGGCGGCAATGTCGTCGAGTATTGCAAGAATATGAGCAGCATGCTCACGGATGAGTTCCGCGCCTGCGATGACCCTGCGTTTGATATACTCAACTTCCATGACTGGCACCTCGTCGAGGCCATGCATACCCTCCGCGATCGAAACACCGTTCTCTCCTTTCACTCAACGGAGTACGGTCGGCATGGCGGGAACTTCGGCGGGTGGTGGGAGTTTAAGGAGATATCGGGCAAGGAGTGGTACGGCGGCTACATAGCAAAGGCGGTCACAACCGTCTCAAGCTCGACGAAGACCGAGGTCATGTGGCTCTATAACGTCCCCGAGTGGAAGGTCACCGTCGTCCCGAACGGGATCGATCCCGAGCCTTTCTATGTCAGGCTTGACCCGGGCGAGGTGAAGATGAACTACGGCATCCACCCGCTCGCGCCCCTCGTCCTCTTCGTCGGGCGCCTCACCTACCAGAAGGGCCCCGACCTCCTGATCCGGGCCGTGCCGGAGATCCTCTCCAAGCGCTGGGACGTGCAGTTCATATTCGCCGGCACCGGTGATATGCGTGGATACCTGAGAGGAATGGCGCACGGTCTCCCGGTGCAGTTCCCCGGCTACGTCTCCGCCACCGATCACGTCAATCTCCTGAACGCCTGCGACCTCGTCGCCATACCGAGCAGGAACGAACCCTTCGGCCTCGTCCTCACGGAGGCCTGGAGCGCGGAGCGCTGTGTCGTCGCGACCGATGTCGGGGGCCTCTCCGAGAATATCGATAACTACGTGAACGGGATCAAGGTTCCCGTCCGCCCCGAATCGATCGCCTGGGGGATCAGGCATCTCATCGATGATCCTATATACATGCAGAAACTCGGGAAGGCTGGCCGGCGGAAGGTGATGGAGAAGTTCCGGTGGGACGTCGTCACCGAGAAGATGCTCGGCGTCTACAGAGAAGTTCTCTCAAACGGACCGTGATCCGGAGGCAATCCATGCCAGATATCGCGAAGACCGGGAGCCTCATCAGCGACTACGATGTCTACCTCTTCAAGCAGGGAACCCATTTCCGCCTCTACGAGAAACTGGGATCACACCCCGCCGTCCTCGACGGCGAACGCGGAACCTTCTTTGCTGTCTGGGCGCCAAACGCAGCCGAGGTCTCTGTCATCGGGGGTTTCAGCGACTGGGAGGCGGGCGTAAACCCGCTCACGATCCGGGAGGATGACTCCGGTATATGGGAGGGGTTTATCCCGGGCATCGGCCACGGGGAGCTCTATAAGTACCATATCAGGAGCAGGTACAACGACTACTCCGTTGAGAAGGGCGATCCATTCGCCTTCTACTGGGAGGTTCCTCCAAAGACTGCATCTATCATATGGGATCTCACCCACACCTGGCGTGACCGGGCGTGGATGCGGAGCCGCGAGGAGGACAACTCCCCCGACGCCCCTATATCCATATACGAGGTGCATCTCGGCTCACTGCGGAAGGTGCCGGAGGAGGGGAACCGATCCCTGAGTTACCGGGAGGCCGCGCAGGAGCTCGCCGAATACCTGGCCGGCGCCGGGTTCACCCACGTGGAGCTCCTCCCTGTCATGGAGCATCCGTTCTATGCCTCCTGGGGCTACCAGACGCTCGGCTACTTTGCCCCAACGAGCAGGTACGGCACCCCCCAGGACTTTATGCGTTTCGTCAACTACCTCCACCAGCGCGGAATCGGGGTGATCCTCGACTGGGTGCCATCTCATTTCCCGGCCGACGGCTACGGGCTCTCCTACTTCGACGGCACCCACCTCTACGAGCACGCCCTCCCCGGCCAGCGCTACCACCCCGAGTGGAAGAGCTACATCTTCAACCTCGGGAGAAACGAGGTCCGGTCGTTCCTCATAAGCAGCGCCATCTTCTGGCTTGACCGCTACCATGCGGACGGTCTTCGGGTGGACGCGGTCTCCTCGCTCCTCTACCTCGACTACGCGCGGAGCACAGGGGAGTGGATGCCAAACGTCTACGGCGGGAGGGAGAACCTGGATGCTATAGCGTTCCTCCGGAGGGTGAATGATGCGATCCATGCAAACTACCCCGATACGCTCGTCATCGCCGAGGAGGCGACCTCCTGGCCAGGGGTGACCGCCCCGACAGCGACCGGGGGGCTCGGGTTTGACCTGAAGTGGAATATGGGCTGGATGCATGATACCCTGGATTATTTCTCGCTTGACCCTGTCTACCGGAAGTACCGGTCCGACCTCCTCACGTTCAGCATATGGTACGCCTTCTCGGAGCGCTACGTCCTCCCCCTCTCGCACGACGAGGTCGTCCACGAGAAGAGCTCGCTCATAGGAAAGATGCCCGGCGATGAGTGGCAGAAGCGTGCAAACCTCCGCCTCCTCCTCGGGTACCTGTTCACGCACCCGGGCAAGAAACTCCTCTTCATGGGGGGTGAGTTCGGGCAGTGGTCTGAGTGGAGTCATGATGCCGGGCTTGAGTGGCACCTCCTGCGGCATCCTCCCCACCAGGGGATCCTCCAGTGGGTCGGGGATTTAAACCGCCTCTACCGCCGCCTTCCCGCCCTCCATGAGCGGGACTCTGACCCGGAGGGTTTTAAGTGGATCGACTTCTCGGATGTGGAGAAGAGCATCGTCTCCTACCTGCGGCGAGGGCATACGGCTGATGAGGTCGTCCTCGTCGCCTGCAACTGCACCCCGGTGCCGCGCTACGGCTACCGGGTCGGCATCCCGTTCGGGGGGTTCTGGGAGGAGGTGCTCAACAGCGATGCGGTCGAGTATGGCGGGAGCGGTGTCGGGAACATGGGCGGGGTGAAGGCGGAGCGGATTCCGGCGCACGGGTGGCGGTGCTCGCTCTCTCTCACCCTGCCCCCGCTCGGGGTTGTAATCCTCGCGCCGGAGGGAGCGTGAGCGGATGGACCGTGCGATCTGCATCCACGGCCATTACTACCAGCCCCCGAGGGAGAACCCCTGGCTCGAGGAGATCCCTCTCCAGAGGTCTGCCGCCCCGTACCATGACTGGAACGAGCGGGTGACAGCGGAGTGCTACAGCCCGAATACCGCAGCACGCATCCTCGATGCGGAGGGGATGATCGAGGAGACCATAAACACCTACTCAAGGATCAGTTTCACGGCCGCACCGACGCTCCTCTCCTGGCTGGAGCGGTGCCACCCCGGGGTCTATGAGGCAATCATCAGCGCCGACAGGGGGCGTTACGCCGGTCATGGCACCGCGATCGCATCCTGCTACAACCACCTCATCATGCCGCTTGCGACCCGGGAGGATAAAGAGACCCAGGTCATATGGGGGATCCGCGATTTCATCTCCCGGTTCGGCAGGGAGCCCGAGGGGATGTGGCTCCCGGAGACGGCGGTCGATATAGAGTCCCTGGACCTGATGGCCGGGGCCGGGATCAGGTTCACGATCCTCGCTCCTCACCAGGCTCTGAAGGTGCGGAGGATCGGGGCGAAAGCCTGGACCGCCGTCTCCGGCGGTCGTGTCGAGACGCGGATGCCCTACATCTGCCGCCTCCCCTCGGGCCGGGAGATCGCCATATTCTTCTACGACGGGGAGATCGCCCGCGATGTGGCGTTCGGCCCCCTGCTCTCGGACGGGCGGCGGTTCGCGGGAAGGCTGCTTTCAGCCTTCTCCCGGGACAGTAGACGCCCGGAACTCGTGCATATCGCGACCGACGGGGAGACCTACGGCCACCACCGCAAGTTCGGGGAGATGGCACTCGCCTACTGCCTACGCACCATCGAGGCGCGGGATGACGTGCGCCTCACGGTCTACGGCGAGTACCTTGCCGCCCACCCGCCCACGCACGAGGTCATCATCCGGGAGAGGACATCCTGGAGCTGCCCGCACGGCATCGAGAGATGGCGGCGGGATTGCGGGTGCCAGAGTGGGTTGCATCCAGGGTGGTCGCAGGCCTGGCGCGAACCGCTCCGGGAGGCGATCGATATGGTCAGGGATGCCCTCTCCCCCGTATCCTCGGAGGCGCTCGGGGTGTATATCCGCGACCCGGTGGAGGCGCGGAACGATGTGATCGATCTCGTCCTCGACCGGTGGTCAGGAGAGGCTGTCGAGCGGTTCTTCTCCCGGCACGCGCTCCGTGACCTCACCCCCGATGAACAGCGGCGGACCCTGGCGCTCCTTGAGATGGAGCGGCAGGCGATGCTGATGCAGGCGAGCTGTGGCTGGTTCTTCGAGGATATAACGGAGCCCGGGAGCGTCCAGGTGATGCTCCATGCGGGCCGTGCGATGGATCTCGCCCGGCGGATCCTCGGGACTGATATCGAGCCAGCGTTCATCGGGATCATGGACCGCGCCCCGGTGAACGAGCCCGGGTATGCGACCGGCGCTGTTGTCTATGAGGCCCGGGTCAGGCCAGCGACGATGGATCTCACCCGGGTGGGAGCGAGGATCGCCCTCTACGGGATCTTCGGGCTTGCACCCCCCCTGATGTATGATATTGAGGGGGAATGGCCATACCACCTGGAGGATGGCGGCCGCGCCGGAACCATCCACCTGCGATCCCGGGCTACGGGTGAAGAGGCGGTCTACGACCTTGCCGCGCTCTACGCCGGCATGGACCGGATCCTCATAGGCGTGCGCGAGGCCGGTGGCGAGGAGGCGGCGGGCCCCGGCATCCTGGAAGCCTTCCCGGTGGTCTACACCTCATCGGATCTCACGGATGAGGAGCGATGGGCGGTCGCCCGCCGGGCTCTACCCGGCATCGGGGAGGCGGTCTCTGCGGTCTACCGGGATGCGGCATCGCTGATCGGTGTTGTCGAGGATCTCGGCATCCCGGCACCCGGTATAATCACCCGGCTCCACGAGCACGCCTGCAATGAACGGCTCCGCGTGATGCTTGAAGAGGGGTGCCCCGACCCCGACCGGTTTGAGGCGCTCGCCGGAGGTATGGATGCAGAATCCCTCAGGCCTGACATCAAGGCCCTCGGGGAGGCGGCGAGCAGGCGGATCGCGCTCTCGGCCGGGGAGGCGGCGGGCCGACCCGGTGACCCGGCCCCTCTCGAGGAGGTCGCCCGCGTCGTCCGGTGTGCAGGGGTATTCCCCCTCTCTCTCTCCCTGTGGGAGGGCCAGAATGTCCTGATCGGGATGCGGGGGTATTACGGGGAGATGCAGCGGCGTGCCGGCGAGGGTGACAGGGATGCAGGGCGGTGGGCGGAAGCCTTCAGGAAGGCCGCGGCGGATCTCGGCGTGAGGGTGGTATGAGCCGGCGACGCAGCGGGGTTCTCCTCCATGTAACATCGCTCCCGTCAGCGTACGGCATGGGCGACCTGGGGCCTGAGGCATACCGGTTCGTGGATCTCCTGGCCGGGATGGGGCAGAGTTACTGGCAGATCCTGCCCCTCAACCCGATATGCCCGGGCTCTGGCAACTCGCCCTACCAGAGCACATCGGCGTTTGCCGGGAATACCTGGATCATCAGCCCGGAGCAGATGGTCATCGACGGCTTCCTCTCGCCCGAGGATATAAGGGATCCCCCCGACTTCCCTGAGGGCCGGGTGGACTACCAGGCGGTAATGGACTACAAGAACGTCCTCTTCGACCGGGCATTTGAGCGGTTCAGGGGGAGGGATCCGGGTTTTCACTACAAGGAGTTTACAGCCAGGAACGCCTCATGGATCAATGATTACGCAATCTTTGTCGCCCTCAGGGAGAGGTTCGCGGGAAAGGTCTGGGGAGACTGGCCGCCCGATATAAGGGACCGGCACCAGGACGCCCTGCACATCTACGGGACGGAACTTTCGGAACGGATCTTCAAGGAAAAATTCCTCCAGTACATATTCGATCGCCAGTGGAAGGCGCTAAAGGATCACTGCCGCTCAAGGCATCTTCAGGTCATCGGGGATCTCCCGATCTACATCACCTACGACAGCGTCGACGTCTGGGCAAACCCCGGGCTCTTCAAACTGGACGAACAGAAGAAGCCAGCCATAGTCGCGGGCGTCCCCCCGGACGCCTTCAGCGCGACCGGGCAGCTCTGGGGGAACCCCGTATTCAACTGGGATGCGCACCATGAGCAGGGGTTTGCGTGGTGGGAGAGCAGGATCGATCGCACCCTCTCCCTGGTCGACCGGGTGCGCCTCGACCACTTCCGCGGGTTTGTGCAGTACTGGGAGATCCCGGCCGATGGGGTGACCGCGGAGCATGGGCGCTGGGTCGATGCTCCCGGCCGGGAGCTCTTCACCCTGCTTGCCCGGAGCAGGTCGTGCCTCCCCGTCATCGCCGAGGATCTCGGCCATATCACACCCGATGTCCACGAGATGATGGCTCATTTCGGGTTCCCGGGGATGAGGGTTCTGATCTTCGGCTTTGCCGGCGACATTTCGCGAAACCCGCATGCGCCCCACAATATATCAGGAAGATGCGTTGCCTACACCGGGACACACGACAACAACACAGTAAAGGGGTGGTTCGAGAACGAGGTCTCTGACGACCAGAGGAACCTCATATTCCGCTACAGCGGGGGCTCTTTCGGCGCCGGTCATGTGCATCGACTCTTCATCCGCCTGGCGATGATCTCCCCCGCCGGAACCGTGATCGTCCCGATGCAGGACATACTCGGTCTCGGTGAGGAGGCACGGATGAACCGGCCGGGCACGAGCGAGGGGAACTGGGAGTGGCGGGTCCGGCCGGAGCAGATGGAGGATAAGGCCATACAGGAGTTCTCAGAGATCACCGGGCTTTACGGGAGGAAGTGAGTACGCGGCATTGCCAGGGACCGGGAGGTTGACAGTGTTGTGGAGTGCTCCTGTCATGCGATTCTTCTGCCATGAACATGAGTTGTTGCGCTGGTGTAAATTCACCTGAATCCACCAGTCTGTCGGCAGATCTGGTTTGATGCAGAGTCTGC
>JAAZIF010000288.1 GCA_012510335.1 Methanomicrobiales archaeon
ATCCGGGTGTTCCTTGAGATGCCGCTATCCCTGTGGGTGACGGCCTCGCTCTGCAAAAAAACAACCTGGTTAATAAATATTTCGAAAATATCATGCACGTTTGCCTGACAGAAGAGCTTTTTAAATACTAATACGGGAAAAGCTTCGTGCTAACGGCAGATATAGAGCCTCCCGATCCCCCTCGAAGGCAAAACCTGGTGCCGGGGTGAGACCGGGGCTTTATACAGGGTGTGGGGGTTGCAGTGTGCCGTAACCGGAACAGTCGACTTGCGGTTCTCACTAATCCCTGCCGGTTCGCGCGGCTGCCCTGAGGCCGGATTCACTCTGACTTCCCTCTGAGCCCGATCAAGTATACATAGGGTGCGCGGAGTCAGAGGGAGGTAAACCATGATGACAGGTGAACAAGAGTCTAAAAACCCCCTATACGCTGCGGCAGATGAGAACCGATGGCAAACAGAGGGGATCCTGCAGGAAAACCCGATGCCTATCATCGTCTGGGATAAGAATCTGCACGTAAAGGCGGTGAACAGAGCGTTCCTGGATGTAACCGGCTACGATAGAAAGAGAGCCGAATCCATGACCATCAGGGACTTCGAACTCGATGGTGACAGGTCCGGCCAGGAGGTTATGGAGGTCTTCAGGACGAAGAAGGCGAGATCCAGCGATATAACGGCCACACTCCCGACGGGCACCTTCTCGTTTGTCCGCCACAGCGTCCCGCTCCCCGACAGAGTCGGCAGCGTCGAGAGCGTGATGTCTGTCTACACAAACATCACCGACCAGAAGCGGCAGATAGAGCGATTGGAGGTACTCCGGCATCAGTCTGATGCGATCATCCAGGAGAACCCGATGCCCATCCTCCTCTGGGACACCGCCCTGAATATAAAGCTCGTCAACAGGGCTTTCAAGAAGATGAGCGGGTTCTCCGATGAGCAGGCCGCGCGCCTCACGGTGGGGGACATCAAGTACCTCAGCCAGACGGGGGCGTCGGTAGGGGATACCGTGAAGAGCGGGAAACCGAGCAAAGGTGAGATCACCATCGAGGTTCCCGCCGGCATCCGGATCCTTGAGCGCTACAATATACCCCTCTTTGATCGGAATAATAACGTCGATAGCGTGCTCTCGGTCTACAACGATATAACGGAAGTGCGGACCCTTGAGGAGGAACTCCAGAAGAGCATCGAGGATCTCGCAGAAGGGTTCGCCGCTATTGCTAGCGGCGACCTGACGATGGCGATATCCACCTATCCCGGCGACCCGCTGGAAAAAGTCAAGAAAGACGCTAACCAGACGATCGAAGCACAGAAAGAGTTATTCTCGAAGATCCTCGAACTGTCCAATGAACTCGAGCACGTTGTCAACGATGCCGGGAAGGGTGCCGACGAGATCGCCCGGGCGTCCCAGCAGGTGGCAAACACCGCTCAGAAGGCATCAGATAGCGCAAAAGAGGAGATCCGGCAGCTCGATCGGGTTACTGGAGAGGTCGGCGACCTCTCTGCGGCGGTGGAGGAGATTGCAAGCACCGCCCAGGAGGTCCGGGATCTCTCTATGAATGTCGCAAAAGATGGAGAATCAGCAGTTAAACTCGGGAACGAGGCGGGTGCGAAGATGCAGGCGGTGCAGCGGATCTCCGAGCAGGCTGTCGCCGAGATCACGAGCCTGAACGAGAAGATGCAGGACATCGCCCATATCGTGAAGTTGATCACCGATATAGCGAACCAGACGAACCTCCTTGCGCTCAACGCCGCTATAGAGGCCGCACGGGCCGGGGAGCACGGCCGCGGGTTTGCGGTCGTCGCGGGCGAGGTCAGGAACCTCGCCGGGGAGTCAAAGAGCGCAACCCGGCAGATCGAGGAGGTCATAGGCGGTGTGACCGCAAGCAGCGGGAAGACCGCCGAAGCGATGCGGGGGGCCCACACCGAGATCCTCAGCGGGATAGAGAGCGTGAACAAGACCATCGCAGCCCTCAACAAGATGGTCGCCGATGTCAACACCTCTGTCGGCGGCATCGCCGACATATCCCGGGCGACCGAGAACCAGGCCGATGCAGCGAACGCTGTCACAACGAGTATCGGAGAGGTCTTTGCCCTGATCCAGGAGTCTGAGAGGAGCACAGAGAACCTCGCCGCGCTCGCCGAGGAGTCGTCCGCCTCGACCGAGGAGGTAGCAAGCGCCGCAAACGAGATCCAGCGTATGGCCCGTCAGCTCCGCGAGAGGGTCGGGGTATTCAGGTTCCAATGAGGCCGTGAGCATGATCGACGTCGTTGAATTCGAGCTGGGGCAGGAACTCTATGCGATGGATATCCAGCTTGCCCGTGAGATCGTGGAGATGATGCCCATCACCCACATCCCCCGGGCGCAGGACTACATCACGGGGATCATGAACCTCCGGGGTGAGATCACCACGGTCATCGACCTGAAACGGTTGATCCAGGTGCCCGGAAAATCAGGGGACAACCAGAAGATCATCGTCCTGGTCGCCGAGGCGACCGGGGGATCGAACCTCGGCATCATCGTGGACGACGTGCATAGTGTCATCCAGGTCTCCGAGGATGACATCGAGATGATGGATGAAGGGATCGCCTCCGGCATCCACGCCTTCATCAAGGGGATCATCAAACTCTCGAAGGATGGGGATGACCGCAGACAGGCCGATGGAAAGGCCCGGCAGGGAACCGGACTAATCCTCTGGATTGATATCAAAAAGATCCTGGATGACCTCATCGAGAGGGGGCATGTATAGCCGTCCGGATGAATTGTCTGCAAAACATGTGCATCAGAAAAACCCTTTTTTCCCATGGTCCCCTGCTGTTGGCGGGAGCGCGGGAATCTCCTGATGCACAGCGATCTTCCTGCTTTTTCTGCTGGAGCAGTATTTATATATCAGTGGCATATAAGTGCCTCTGGAACCTGCTGCCGCCGCAATGATCGATCTCCCTGAGGGAAACCCCGGCGCGGACAGGGGGCCCTGGAGGTCGACCCGACACCCGGGCGCCTCCTTGGGCGGATGATCGCAGGAGCGTGATGGTTGTCACCTGAGGAATCGATACAGATGCTTGGAAAAGAAGTTCGACGGGCCTGAAGGGATTTGAACCCTTGGCCTACGGATTAAGAGTCCGTCGCTCTGCCGACTAAGCTACAGGCCCATGTATCTGACCCAATAGTATGGCTCGGGATAGAGTATAAATCTTGTGGGGTCTCCCCGAGAATCACCGAAATAGAATCCCTTAATACTATGAGAAGTTACACCATTGTACGCATGCCTGAGGCGTCCCCGAACGTTTCAAAAGAACGTGTCAAGTATATCATTTTTGGTTGCGGGAGCACCGGCTACAATGTTGCTGAGGAGCTCGAGCGGGAAGGTGAAGACCTTATCATCGTGGATAAGGATGAGAAGCGCGTGGAAGATCTCCGGGATCAGAAATACGAAGCTTTTGTCCATGATCTCCGTGACCCGGATCTCATGGAAGGGCTGGCGGTGCCCGAGATCGCGTTTCTCCTCACAAACGACCGCGATGCCAACCTGACCGCGCTCAAGACAATCAAGAACCGCTATCCTGCGGTCTACGTCATAGCACGTGCCACCGATCCGGTCAGCGTCGATCTTCTCCAGCAAGAAGGTGCCGATATAGTCCTCTACCCGCAGGAAGTGGTTGCGAAGACCGCCATCCACCACATCAGGAAACTCCATTCCTCAAGGCTCGCCCGGCGTCTCTACGATATGCTCGCATCCTGGGAGGGGATGCTCTGTATCGTCACTCACTTAAACCCTGACCCGGACTCGATCTCAAGCGCCATGGCGCTCTCGATGATCGCCCGGCACGCGAGTCACAACAAGCTTGAGTGCCGTATCCTCTACGGGGGTGATATCGGGCACCAGGAGAATCGGGCGTTCATCAACCTCCTCGATATCAAGATGGAGCGCCTCACCCCTCAGATCCTCGAGGAGTGCAACTACATCGCCCTGGTCGACTCATCTGGTCCGGGTGTGAACAATGAACTCCCAAAGACTACCCGTGTCAACATAATCATCGATCACCACAAGAACAATGGGCATCCCCTTGTCGTCGCCGACTTCATCGATATCCGGCCAGGGGTCGGCGCCACGGCGAGCATCATGGCCCAGTACCTGATGGAACTCGATATCCCCGTGAACAAAGCGGTAGCCACTGCGCTCCTCTACGGTATCAGGGCGGACACGAGAGATTTCAAGAGGAATGTCACCCCCCAGGATCTTAACTACGCAGCGTTCCTCCTTCCCCTGACCGACTCCGACCTCCTCGATAAGATCACCTCCCCCTCCATATCGATGGAGACCGTGGAGATCATAGGAAACGCCATCAAAAACCGGCGGATCAAGAGCGGCTACCTCTTCTCCAGCGTCGGCTACATCAGGAACCGCGATGCGCTCCCGCAGGCTGCCGATATCCTGATCCTCCTTGAGGGGGTGAACACAGCGCTGGTCTATGGCATCAGCGACCAGAACATCGTCATGTCGGCGCGGAACAAGGATATCCGGATCCACCTGGGCAATGTGATGGCGGAGGCGTTCGGCTCGATCGGTGAGGCGGGAGGGCACGCCACGATGGCCGCCGCCATGATCCCGCTCAGTTATTTCTCCATGGTCAGGGAGAAGGAGAACCTGCTCAACCTGATCATCGACCCGATCCTCAAGCGGTTCTCGAGCATCGTCGGTCTTGACGATGAGGATAAACAATGAAGTTTTCGGACTGGGAACCTCACTATACCGCTATTCTTGAGTATTTCGGGTTCGAGCGCGAGGCAGACGAGGCGGCTGCAAGGCTGCTTGCGGAACTCGCCGGCGGCCGCGATGACCTAGATCTACTTGATTCAATCATCCGGGATAGGGCGGTGACGGTCTGCGGGAACGCGCCCTGCCTCAAGGAGGAACTCGACCTGATCGGCGGAGTGGTGCTCGCCGCCGATGCCGCTGCAGAAGTGCTCGCAGACCATGGCATCCGGCCCGACGCGGTCTTCACCGACCTTGACGGGGCGACCGACGTCTTCATCGACCTCTCAGGGCAGGGGACGGTGATGGTCGTGCATGCCCACGGTGACAACATACCGCTCCTCCGTCACTGGGTTCCGCTCATCCCGGGACCGCTGGTCGCCACCACACAGGCGGCGCCGCTCGCCCACGTCCACAACCTCGGTGGGTTCTCCGACGGTGACCGGGCGGTCTTTGCCGCCGACGCCCTCGGTGCGGCGCGGGTCCAGATCATCGGGTTTGACCTCTCCGATCCGGGTGTTGACCCTGTCAAGCGGGGGAAACTATTCTGGGCGGGAAAGCTCCTCCGCCTGATCGGGTATGAGGTCTAACGCCCTCATAATCGACGGCTACGTCGACGAGCCCGCATGCCTCGGGGTTGCACCCTACATATCACCCTACGTCCGGGAGGTTGCCGGGGTTCTCCTGGAGCATGGGTTTACCCCTGGCTACGTCACCATCGACCAGATCAGGTCCGACCCGACCCTTATCACCAGTCATGATGATCTGGTTGTGATGATCGCAGGGCTGACCGTGCCCGGAACCTACATCGGCGGAAAACCTGCTAACTTAACGGAGGTCCAGCAGCTCGGGACACTCCTCCGTGGGTCGACCACCGCCATCGGCGGCCCTATAGCGTTTGGTTACGCACCGGGAGGAGGAAGAAAAGCTATCAGGCAGGCGATCGCCGGGTTTGACGTCACGCTCGCAGGGTCGCCGGCGGTTGCGCTCGATGCCTGGCTCTCGGGTGGGGAGGCGGCAGGTTCTACCGATTACACCCTGACCGATCCCTGGTGCGTGGCCGGCGCCGGCATCATCGCCCGGCACCCGGCGTTCCCGTACGTGATGTGTGAACTTGCGACCGCGATTGGATGCTCCCGGGCGGCGGTCGGGGGATGCTCATTCTGCACAGAACCGTTCTACGGCCTCCCTCGCTACCGGAGCACCGAGGGTATCGCAGAAGAGGTAGCGGCACTCCGTGCGGCAGGTGCCCGGCACTTCAGGCTCGGCCGGCAACCCGATCTCCTTGCCTACCAGGGCAGCGGGGGGGAATTTCCGACCCCCCGGCCCGGGGTGCTCGCCGATCTCTTCTCCGCCATCCGGGAGAGCGCCCCCGATCTCCTGACCCTGCATATCGATAACATAAATCCGGGCACCATCGCCCGGCACGAGGATGCGGCCAGAGAGGCGCTCGCGGTGATCGTCGCCGGCCACACGCCTGGCGACACCGCGGCTTTTGGAATGGAGACCGCTGACCCTGCGGTGGTGGCAGCAAACAACCTTAAAGCCATGCCCGACGATGTTTTCCGCGCCATCGAGATCGTAAACGACGTTGGAGGGAATCGGACCGGCGGCATACCGGAGCTCCTCCCGGGCATAAACTTCGTCATCGGTCTTGCGGGGGAGACGCCGGAGACGTTTGATGCGAACGAAGCGTTCCTTGAGCGGGTGCTCAGGGCCGGTCTTTTAGTGCGGCGGGTGAACATCAGGCAGGTGATGCCGTTTGAGGGGACACGCGCCTACGAGGAGAACACCCTCGGTATTCATGATGCCCGGTTCCGCGCCTTCAAGGAATGGACCCGGAGGGAGTTTGATGGGCCGATGCTCGCCCGGGTCTTTCCCGCCGGCACCATCCTCAGGGATGTCATCATAGAGGTAGCCGGGAGGCCGTCGTTTGGGCGGCAGATGGGCTCATACCCGATCCTCGTCGGGATCCCTCTCCCCCTCCCGGAGAGGACGGTGCTCGACGCCGTCGTGGTGGACTCGGGGATGCGGTCGGTGACGGCGCTCCCCTGCCCGGTGGAGGTCAACACCCTCCCGGTCGCGGCTCTCAGGTGGATCCCGGGTGTCGGGAAGAAGAGGGGCGCCACTATCGCCGCGCGCCGGCCGTTTCGGAGTATCGATGAGTTCCGGGAGGCCGCGGGGAAGACGCCGGTTGATGAGGCGATGATCTTTTAGGCGCTACGCCTCTTCCCGGAGTTCCATCACCCGGAGCACATCCGTCCTCGTAACTATCCCGGCCAGGGCATCATCAGCGACCACGGGGATCCTCCCTATATTCTGACCCGAGATGATCCGGAGCGCATCAAGGAGCGGTGCCGAGGGTGGAAGGGTTGTCGGGTTTCGCGTCATGACGTCCTGCACCTGCATGGCCTCCCTGTCGATCGGCGAGACCTTATGGACGTCCGCGAGGGCGATGATCCCGACTAGCGACCCCCTCTCCACCACGGGAAACCCGAGGTGCTTCGTCTCGTACATCATCTCTATCACCCGGGAGAGTGGCGTCGCTGGATCCACGGTGACGACCGGGGAGCTCATCGCATCCGCTACCGTGACGTCCTGGAGCAGGATGTTGTAGCGCAGGGACGTGGCCTCCTGACTCGCCCCGATGTATATGAAGAAGGCGATTATGATCAGGATGGGGTTTAAGAGCAGGAACCCGACGATCCC
>JAAZIF010000289.1 GCA_012510335.1 Methanomicrobiales archaeon
AGGGTAAGCCTCGAACACTTCGGGATCGGACTCCTTGCGGCGCTCTTCCTCGGTGTCCCCATAGGGATCCTGATGGGCTGGTTCCGCGTGGCTGACTTCATACTCGACCCGATCATCGAGATCCTCCGTCCCATTCCACCGCTCGCCTGGATACCGTTTGCCATCATATGGTTCGGGCTCACCACACAGGCGGCGGGTTTCATGATCTTCATAGGCGCCTTCTTCCCGATCCTGACCGCGACCTACTCCGCGTTTCGCTCCATCCCGAAGGTCTTTGTCGAGGCGGGGAAGGTGCTCGGGTGCAGCACATCGTTTGGACTGATCCGCTATGTCGCCCTCCCCGCCGCCATCCCGGCTATAGCCTCCGGGATCAGGATAGCGATGGGCGTCGGGTGGATGTGTCTCGTGGGTGCCGAGATGTTCGGCGTATCAAGCAACGGCCTCGGCTACCAGCTCTGGCATAACTTCTACCTCCACCAGATGCCCAATGTCGTCGTATACATGCTGATCCTCGGGTTTACGGGGCTCATAATCGATCGCCTCTTCCGGAATTACGTCGATGGGCAGCTCCTCCGGTGGCATGCCGGGGAGGTGGCCTAGAATGGGCGCGGTTAAGATACAGAACCTCAGCAAAGCCTTCCCGAAGGAGGACGGCACCTCCACCCGGGCGCTCGAAGGCGTCACCCTGGACATAAGTGACGAGGAGTTCATCTGTCTTGTCGGGCCGTCGGGGTGCGGGAAGACGACGCTGCTCCGGATCATAGCGGGGCTTGAGACCCTGACCTCGGGGAGCGTGACCATCGATGGCCACGCGGTCATCGGCCCGGACCCGAAGCGGGGTATGGTCTTTCAGGAGTACTCCCTCTTCCCCTGGCGGAGGGTCATAGATAACGTCGCCTTCGGCCTTGAGATGAAAGGCGTCGGGAAGGAAGAGCGCCGGCGGACGGCGGACCATTACATCGATATGGTCGGGCTCTCCCAGTTCCGGGATGCCTACCCCTTCGAGCTCTCCGGCGGTATGCGGCAGAGGGTGGCTATAGCCCGGGCGCTCGCAAACGATCCCGACGTCCTCCTCATGGACGAACCCTTCGGGGCACTCGATGCCCAGACGCGGAACCGGATGCAGAGAGAACTCCTCTCCCTCTGGCAGCAGACGAAGAAGACTATAATCTTCGTCACCCACAGCGTCGACGAGGCGGTCTACCTCGCCGACAGGATCATAGTCCTCTCGCCGAGGCCTGCGGCAGTCCAGGAGATCATCACCATCCCCTGGCCCCGGCCGCGGGATCGCACCAGCGCCGAGTTCGCGGAGGTGCGGCGGCGGGTGCTCGATATGATCAACGAGACCGAAACCCTCCGGTAAGGTTTATTAGAGAAAATCCCCATTTTATAAAGCACTCATAGATCGGCAGGAGTTTTTAACGATGGTACGGAAACCAGCGAAGATGTACAGGAATCTCGCAAAGAAAGCATATACGCGCAGAGAATACATGGGCGGGGTGCCGGGCAGCAAGATCGTGCAGTTTGATATGGGCAACCTCACTCAGGATTTCCCGGTCGAGCTCTCTCTCGTCGTCGAGGAAGCCTGCCAGATACGCCACACGGCTCTTGAGGCCACGCGTATCAGTGTTAACCGGCAGCTTCTCAAAGGGGTGGGGAGAGCAAACTACCACTTCAAGCTCAGGGTCTTCCCGCATCACGTCCTCCGTGAGAACAAACAGGCTACAGGCGCAGGCGCAGACAGGGTCTCGGAAGGTATGCGCCGGTCATTCGGGAAGGCCGTCGGCACAGCAGCACGGGTCCAGCCCGGCCAGAAGGTCTTCTCCGTCTGGACGACCCCCCAGCACGTCGAGAAGGCAAGGGACGCTCTTCAGCGCGGCATCTATAAACTCCCGTCCCCCGCAAGGATCGTCGAGGAGCGGGAAGCAGTCGCGTAGGTATATCCCATCTCTTTTTACGGGGCGGTTCCGCAGACAGGGAGGAATATAGGTTTTTATAGTCCCCTCCCGCCATTATTAATGATGGTTAATCCGGTAGACCTGGCGCTTTCGGGCGCATTGGCAGATGCCACGGAAGAGGCGCTCATAGAGGCCGAGATCCGGCTCCCTCCTGACGTGTTCGCTGTGCTTCTGAGGGCTGCGGCGGTCGAGAAGGGAGAGATCGCAAGACAGGAGCTCGCCAGCATACTGGAGAATGTCGCGCTTGCCGGGGAGCAGCAGGTGCCGATATGCCAGGATACCGGGGTGCCGGTGGTCTACATCACCCTGCCGCCCGATATACCGTTCACCTCCCGGATATACGATGGTGTGCGGGAGGGGGTGCGCCGGGCGACCTCCGGTGTCCCGCTCCGCCCAAACGTCGTCGATCCTATCACCAGGAGAAACACCGGGGACAACACCGGCATCGGGATGCCCGCAGTCCACGTGATGCCCGGGGAGAGGTTCACGGTAACCGTCCTCCCTAAGGGCGCGGGCTCTGAGAACGCTTCAAGGATCGGTATGCTCCTCCCATCGCAGGCAGCCGATATACCGCGGTTCGTCGCCGAGACGATGCTCATCGCGGGGGGCAGACCCTGCCCGCCGGTATTCCTCGGTGTCGGGATCGGCGGGACGTTTGATACAGCGACTGCGCTCGCAAAAGAGGCTCTCCTCCTCCCGGTCGATGTCATGGACGAGTACGAACAGGAGATCTGTGACGCGGTAAACGCCCTCGGCATCGGGCCGATGGGGCTCGGGGGCGATACGACCGCTCTTGCTGTGAAGGTGAAGCGGGCAGACTGCCACACCGCATCCCTCCCGGTGGCGGTGAACGTGCAGTGCTGGGCCTGTCGCCGGGCGACCGTGGAGATCCAGCTATGATCGACCTCACGACACCCCTCGGCGA
>JAAZIF010000038.1 GCA_012510335.1 Methanomicrobiales archaeon
CCCGGGGCGCAAACCCCCTCTAAGGCGCACACTCTTCTTAGTGGTCGCCGGCATCATCATAAAATGGAGTATTAGGCATGATAGAGAAGTTTCTCGAGGGAAACAAGCGGTTTAGGGAAGAAGATTTTGAAAAGAATCCCGGTCATTACAGTGCCCTGGCATCAGGTCAGCACCCGGCGGTTCTCTGGATCGGGTGTTCAGACTCAAGGGTAGACGCCGAGCGCATCACCGGCGCACAGGCCGGTGAGATCTTTGTGCAACGAAACATCGGTAACATCGTCCCGGTCCATGACTGGAACTTCGCGACCGCGCTTGAGTACGCGCTCAACCACCTCAAGGTCGATGATATCGTCATCTGCGGGCACTCAGACTGCGGCGCCATAAAGGCGCTCGATGAGGAGAGCGATGACGCATACGTCCCACTCTGGCTTAATAACGCAATGGAGGCGAAGCGCCGCGTCGAAGCCAGGATCCAGGTGCCAAAGACCCCGGAAGAAGAAGTTCTCCGCCGGCGCCTGATCGAGATCGAGAATGTCGGCCTGCAGATTGAGCATCTCCGCACCTACCCGCCTGTCAGGGTAGCGGAAAAAGAAGGGCGGGTCCGGCTTCACGGCCTGTATTTCGACCTTGCAACCGGGGAGCTGAAGAAGGTATTCTAGGACTCTTCGAGGGCATACTCAATCTCCTCTTTTATGAGGCCGAGCGAAACCCTCCCGATCGATGTGAGCCTTCCGTTGACCAGGACGATCGGGATCGGCGGGTGGCGCTCCTCGATAAGCTTCCTGATGTAATCAGGTATCCCCTCATCGATCAGTGTCATCTTCACCAAAACCCTGTCACCGTATTCTGCGAGGAGTTCATCGCGCAGCGCGCTGATGGCATCCATCAGGCGGTTTGAGGGGTAACAGGTCTCAAGCCCGCAGGATCTTGTCTCATCACAGGGAAACGGACCGCACTCCGACTCCTCAAACCCGACTATCTCAACAGTCACTTCTGCCATGCATCATCGGTTGGGCGGTTATGGGATATCATCTTTCGGCCATAGACCCGAGCAGCGCACGCAGCGCCGACCGGACCTCGCCCTCGGCCCCCTCGATCCTCCTGATATCCCGGATCCGATCGAGACCGCCAAAGAGCACCGCCCCGGCGGGCTGGATGCCCAGGTTCTTCATAAACGCATCGACCACAGGCGTTACGCAGGCAAACGGCTCCATCCCCTCCTGCCCCGCGACGGCGATTGCGAGACCCCGGGCGTGGACCTCCTTACCGAGTATCTTCTCCCGGGCGTGGAGCCACTGGCACCGGTCCATCACCGCCTTCAGGCCGGCCGGGACGGTGTTTGTGTAGACCGGCGTGCAGACGACGACGAGGGATGCAGACTCAATGGCCCGGATGATCCGGGGCATGTCGTCGTCTATCGGGCAGTGGCCGTCGTTGTAGCAGACATAGCAACCGATGCACGGCCTGATCTCCATCTCGTGGATGTAGAAGATCCGGGAAGAGAGGCCGGCCCGTCCGGCCTCATCATCGCACCATGATGCGGCGAGGGCGGAGTTCCCGAACTTTCGCGGGCTCCCCTGCAGTATGACGAGATCATAAACCCCTCTATCCGGGAGCGGGCGGACAAGAACCCTCTTTCTGGTGTAGATCTCCGGGCGGGACCGGACGTCATCTGCCAGACGCGCGAAGACTATCCCGGCCACCCTCCCGGCCTCAAAGAGAGAACCGGGCGGCACCTCGTAGGAGTTGATTGCGTAGGTGTAGACCGGTCTTGCGCCATGGAGGATCTCGATCGTGTACCTGAGCATGTCAGGATAGACAAACCCGAGATCGTCCGTGCTGAGCCTGATTGTAAACGTCCCCTCAGGGGTCTCGATCTCTACGGTTTTCTCAACCGCGCCCTCATTCATCGCGCGTCACCCAGTATTCTGCCGGCGCTACGAACCGGGGTGAAATTACCCTCTGTTTCAGAATCTCCCGGAGAGGCTCCTGGCCCGTCAATACGGTTAATAAGAAATCTGTTCCACATGATATGATAATTCATGAAGGCGGTCCCGGGTCTTGAAGATGGGACATTTGCTGCAGGGCGGTGTTCTGGCGCCAGGGGGATCTATTCTGGAGGGCGGGTCTTTTCCACGCGGATGGCCGGCTATATGGAGGCGCTGGCAGATCCCGGGAGAATGTGGCATCCGGCTGATCATCAACAGGCCGGCGGGATCATATCCGGATCATGCGGGCGCCGTCGACCACGGCATACACTGCATCACAACGTCCCGGGCTGCGGCGATATCGATCGAGCCGCCCGGGCACCGCGCCCGGCCTGACGGAAAAAAGGGTAGGTTATCAGTTCCCGAGCCAGGCGTCAACCCTGTCGCGGTTGGCGTTGACCCACTTCTGCGCGGCCTCCTCTTCAGGCATGCCGCCCGCGATATCGGTCATGACCAGAGCGATATCCTCGCCGGTCCACTCGAATCGCTCAAGGATGGCATAAGCCTCCGGGTCGTCGGTCGCGAGACCCTGCCGCGCAAGGGTCACTATATCCTCGGCACCGCTGTAGACACCCTTCGGGTCATCGAGGAACTTGAGATCGTAGCGGCCGAACTTCCAGTGCGGCGACCACCCGGTCACTACAACCCATTTCTCACCGTTGATGGAAGATCCGAGTTCCGCCGCCATGCCGGCGCTGCTGCTCGCAACCAGGTCGTAGTTGAGGTCGTACTCATCGATGGCCTGCTCGGTCCGGGTCATGATGCCCGCACCGGGCTCGATGCCAACGATCCGGCCGGCGAACTTATCTTCGACATCGTTCATCTCCTCGATCGAGTCGATGGTCACGTAGGCCGGGACGACGAGCCCGATACGCGCCGCACCGGGGATGTTATCATTGACGTAATCGATCCGGTCGCCGTACTGCTCCCAGTAGTGTTCATGCGTGTGCGGGAGCCATCCCGTAGTCGTAAAGTCGACCTTTCCGGTAGCTAGAGCCTGGAAGAGCGGTCCTGCATCGACCGCAACCGGTTCAACGTCGTATCCGGCTTCCTCGAAGACCTGCTTCATAACGTTGCTGCTTGCTATGGCGCAGTCCCAGGTGACGTAGCCGATGCTGATCTTCTTTGCCCCGGTTTCCGTACCGGTGCAGCCGGCAGAGAAGAGGCAGAGCGCCAGGATAAGGCCCATCAATGCGAGTAGTTTTCCAATTTTTTCAGTCATAAAAATCACACCTTGGTTTACTCTCTCAATCGGAGAGTCATTGTTCACCGGCCCGGTAGGGTCGGGATTCACTCATCGATCCCCCACCTGCTGCGGCATGAGGTTCTGGGTGATCCGGTCGAGGATTATCGCGATTATAACGATGGCAAGCCCCGCCTCAAAGCCCATGCCGATATTCACCCGCTGGATCCCCACGAGCACCTGGTACCCAAGCCCGCCGGCACCGATCATCGATGCGATGACGGTCATGGAGAGCGCGAGCATGATGCACTGGTTCACCCCTGCCATGATGGTGGGGAGGGCGACCGGGAGCTGCACCTTGAAGAGTTTCTGCTGAGGTGTTGAGCCAAACGCGTCTGCAACCTCTATAAGTTCGACCGGCACCTGCCGGATCCCGAGGTTGGTGAGGCGCAGCGCCGGCGGCATCGCGAAGACGACCGTAGCAATGGTGCCCGGCACGTTCCCGAGTCCGAAGAAGATCACGGCGGGAATGAGGTAAACAAACGGGGGCATCGTCTGCATGAAATCGAGGATCGGCCGGAGCGCGGCGTTGATCGCATCGCTTCCTGCGGCCACGATACCGAGCGGGATAGATATCGCGAGCGCGACTATCGTCGAGACGAGGACGAGCGCCAGGGTGAGCATGGCGAGGTTCCAGAGCTGGAGATCCCAGATCAGGAGCAGCCCGAGCACGGTGAGCCCCGCCAGCCTGATGTCTCGCCGGGTGACGAACCAGACCAGGGCGGTTGCGAGGAGGATCAGGATCGGTGCCGGCATGGCGAGCAGGAGATCCTGCAATCCGCCGATGAGGAACCCGAGCACTGCGCTGATGCCATCGAGCAGCCAGCCGAAGTACTGCTCGATCCAGTCGACGAGCACCTCGATAGCGTCCCCTACGGGCAGTTTAGGCAGATCCATTAACATCTCTCCTCTTTCGTGCCAATGCACCGAGGATGGCGCCCCGGAATATTAATCCCTGGAGCCTGCTCTCGTCGTCAACCGCCGCCACGGGATAGGGGCTCCCGGCGATCAGTGATATGATATCGGCGAGTGATGCGTCGAGTGCCACGGTCGGAACGCCGGTGATGATGATCTCCTCAAGCCCCCTGCCCGCCCGTACGGCTTCAAGAGCGTCATCGAGCGTAACGAGGCCCTTGAGGCGGCGTTCGCGGTCGACCACAAACACGCTCCCTATATCGTGTTCTTCCATGAGGTGTAGCGCGACCCGGGGGCCTGCGTTGTACCGTGCAACCGGTTCGGGGCGACGCATCACATCGCTTGCCGATAGCACCTTTGTCATATCGACGCCGGCGACGAACTGTTCGACATAGGCATCCACCGGGTTTGTGAGGATCTCTTCCGGTGTGCCGACCTGGACGATCTCTCCGTCCTTCATCAGCGCGATCCGGTCTCCGAGTTTCAGAGCCTCGTCGAGATCGTGGGTGACAAATATGATCGTCCTCTTCAGGCGCTGCTGGAGGTCGAGGAGTTCATCCTGCATCCCCCGCCTGATGAGCGGATCAAGAGCGCTGAACGCCTCGTCCATGAGGAGTATCTCCGGGTCGCCTGCGAGCGCCCGTGCAAGCCCGACCCGCTGTTTCATGCCGCCGGAGAGCTGGGAGGGCATGCTCGCCCCGTGTTCGCCAAGCCCGACGATCCGGAGGAGTTCTTTGCCCCTCTGGTAGCGCTCATCCTCCGGAATGCCCTGGATCTCAAGACCAAAAGCGATATTATCGAGGACCGTCCTGTGCGGGAGCAGGGCGAAACTCTGGAAGATCATGCCCAGGCTGCGCCGGCGGACCTCTCGCAGTTCATCCTGGCTCATGCTGACGATATCTTCGCCGCCGATCAGTACCCTGCCGCTCGTAGGTTCAATAAGCCGGTTGATGCAGCGGAGGAGCGTTGACTTCCCGCTCCCGGAGAGCCCCATCAAGACAAAAATTTCGCCCGGCATAACCTCGAAGGAGACGTTATAGAGAGCCAGGGTGTTTCTGGTCTCCTCGTAGATCTCATCCTTTGAGCAGCCGGAGTTGCGGAGTTCAAGTGCTTTCTTGTGGTCCTGCCCGAATACCCGGGTCAGGCTTTCCACGCTTATGGTTGGTTGTAATGATCTTGAATTTTCATCTTCGGATAGATTATCAGAGATAACGGAACCCTCCAACATCACGGGTTCTATCTCATCGTTCTTATAATTACCCTTTCTCGGAAATGGCTGATATTTGGGGGAATCTGGATCTTTCTGACAATTTACAGTGTTTTCGTGGATAGGGCGTTGTCATGCCGCGGATCTTTAAAATTATTGTCAGTTTACCTATTATCTCTCGTATAAAGCCTGTTCTTCCGGATCCTGATCCTCTGCCTTCCGGCTCCCGGAGCCCCGACCGCGCAGGATGGATCCGCCCCACTCCGGCGCCGGCAGTCTGTAAAAAATCGGGCTCTGGCTCCTCGCAGGTGTGCTCATCCGTACCACTCTTTTATTTGTTGAGAGGTCATATCGATATAGTTCATTCCAGACCGTCATCAGGCATAATTCAGGAACGCGGAGAGCTATAACATGGGAAAGGGAAAAATCGTCCTGGCGTTTTCGGGAGGTCTTGATACCTCTATCTGCATCCCCCTCCTGCGCGAACACTACGGGTTTGATGAGATCATCACTGTTGCTGTCGACGTGGGTCAACCCGAGGCCGAGGTAGCCCGGGCCACAGAGAAGGGCCGGATGCTTGCAGACAACCACTACACCATCGATGTCAGGGAGAAGTTTGTATCTGATTACGTCTTCCCTGCGATCAAGGCGAACGGGTCGTATGAGGGCTACCCTATGGGCACAGCGCTCGCCCGGCCGCTGATCGCCGAGGAGATCGTGAAGGTTGCAGAAAAGGAAGGCGCCTCAAAGGTCGCGCATGGATGCACCGGGAAAGGAAACGACCAGCTTCGGTTCGACTTCATCTTCCGGTCTGCCGGCTACGATATAGTTGCACCGATGCGGGAGATGAACCTGACCCGCGAGTGGGAGATCTGCTACGCGCAGGAACGCAACATACCGGTGAGCGTGGGGAAGGAGAACCCCTACAGCGTCGATGAGAACTGCTGGAGCCGGAGCATTGAGGGCGGCAGGCTCGAAGACCCGGCGTTCCACCCGCCCGAGGAGATCTACGCCTGGACGGTATCGCCGAAGGAGGCTCCCGACGCCATGGAGACGGTCAGGATAAGGTTCGATAAGGGAGTCCCGGTCGCCCTCAACGGGAAGGAATTCCCCGGGCTTGCCCTGATCCGTGAACTGAACCAGATCGCAGGGCAGAACGGCGTGGGGCGCAACGACATGATCGAGAACCGGATCCTCGGCCTGAAGGCCCGCGAGGTCTACGAACACCCGGCCGCGACCGTCCTGCTTGCGGCGCACCGTGACCTAGAACACCTCGTCCTGACGCGCCAGGAGCTCTTGTTCAAGCAGTTCGTCGATGTAAAGTGGTCCGAACTCGCCTACATGGGGCTCGTGCATGAACCGCTCTTCCATGCGCTTGGAGCATTCGTCGATAAGACACAGGAGCGCGTTAACGGTGCCGTGGATATCGGTCTCTACAAGGGCGGCCTCTCGGTGCTCGGGCGGAGCTCGGATGACGCTCTCTACTCGGACGACCTCGTCTCCTTCGACTCGACGACGATCGACCAGAACCACGCCGTCGGGTTCTCAAATTACTTTGGACTGCAGGCGCGCCTGCTCAAAAATCTCAAGAGAAAGTGAAGGGTGCTTAAAGCACCTTTTTTCCGGCTTCTATTCCCGGCGTGCATTCGAATACGTCGGTTATCTTGATGACGATGAGCGATTTCGCCGGGTATTTGTGGCCCTTTGTTCTCACCTGGTCACGGAACTCTTCGTAGTCCGGGCCGGACGTCTTTATCTCCGTTGAGCCTTTTAGCTGGAAGCAGCGCTTGGAATCCGGGTCATAGAAGTAGAGGGCCACAACAGGATTTTCCTTCAGGTTCGCCAGCGTTTTGACCATATAATTATCCATAATCCAGACGGTGTCGTCGCCCACAAGCTTTATCGATGCCATCGGCGCAACGTTCGGGACGCCGCTTTTCGATGCGGTGGCCATGGGCATGACCTTATTCTTGGCAAGTATCTCCTTCATATCTTTTGAGAGAGCAACCATAATGTTCACCTCTTCCTCCGGACAGAGCAGGCCCGGCAGGGGGGCCGCGGGCTCGCCCGGTAATGGGTTGATTTGTGTTATCCATATATAAGAGCTCTGCTGTAGGGATGATCCGGCCCGGAGGAGAGGGGTTCGCGGAGGCTTTGCGCTGTCGGTGTTTAAGGATTGCACCTGTAAGATAGAAAAATATAAGCAAGCATAAGATAAAAAAAATAACATGTGTGCCCGTTTTTTGGAGCGCTTTTTCAAACCTACACCCCACGTCGTCGAAAGCCCGCCTCCGCCATCGATCTCTCATGGGCCGGGCATGGGTGTTCCCGAGTACAGGGTAAAGCCTTACTTCATAGTGGCGTCTGTTGAGATGGGCAATACCACGACAAAGTGCATCCTGACAGGCACAAGCCTGGAGACGGGCAGATCCTATGTCATCAACAAGACCGTGTCCATGAGCCGCGA
>JAAZIF010000392.1 GCA_012510335.1 Methanomicrobiales archaeon
ATGCATAGGAGCTATCCAGAGCTCCTTGAAAAAGCATTCAAGACATACGATAGAAAGAAGATCGAGCCTGGAAGTTTCTGGATGAGGAGAACAAGATGAACAATGAATGTACAGAGCACTGAGATGGCAAAAACGGCTATTTTAATCCTCGGCGCCAGCGGGATGCTTGGACGTGACCTTGCGCCGGTATTTCCCGGCGCTCGGCTCTGTATGCATGAGGAGCTCGATATCACCGATGAGGGTGCGGTGAGGGCATACATCCTTGATACGAAGCCCGATCTCATCATCAACGCGGCCGCATACACGGATGTCGACGGGTGCGAGGATAACCCTAAAACAGCGTTTGCCGTCAACGGCGATGCGCCGGGGTACATCGCCGCCGCCTGCAGCGAGATAGGCGCGGTGCTCGTCCACTACAGCACTGACTACATCTTCGACGGCTCAAAAACAGAGTATATCGAATCTGACAAGCCAAATCCTATCAATGTCTATGGTGCTTCAAAGCTCCGCGGCGAACAGGAGATCGCAAAGAACATGGATGACTACCGGATCATCCGAACCTCCTGGCTCTTCGGCCGGCACGGGAAGAACTTCGTCGAGACGATCCGGAACCTCGCGCGGACGGACGGGACTGTCCGGGTGGTGACGGATCAGGTTGGCAAGCCCACTTACACGGTGGATCTTGCCCGAAAGACAGTTGAGATCGTCAATTGCCCCCCTGGGGTCTATCACGTCACGAATGACGGCATCTGCTCGTGGTACGAGTTCGCCCAGGCCTTCGCCCCGAATGTTGTCCCCTGCACGAGTGATGAGTTCCTGCGAAAGGCGAAGCGCCCGGCCTACTCGGTTCTTGTGAACACGAAAACCAGCCCCATGCGCCACTGGAAGGAGGCGCTCGAAGACTACCTGCGCCCTGCGGTGAAAGTACCCATGAAAGGCATCATTCTTGCAGGCGGGACCGGATCCCGCCTCTACCCCCTGACAAAGGTGACGAACAAGCACCTGCTCCCCGTCTATGATAAGCCGATGATCTACTACCCCCTCCAGACGCTCATTGCTGCCGGGATCAAGGATATCATGATCGTCTCCGGGCGGGGGCACGTGGGGCACTTCCTCGAGTTGTTAGGCTCGGGGAAGGAGTTCGGGATCCGGCTCACCTACGAGATCCAGGAGGGTGCCGGCGGGATCGCCCAGGCCTTGGGGCTTGCGGAGGAGTGGGCCGGGACGGATAATGTCGCAGTGATCCTCGGTGATAATATCTTCCAGGACGATATCCTGGGGGATGTCGAGGCGTTCGAGACCGGGGCGAAGATCTTTTTGAAAGAGGTCACCGATGCCCACCGGTTCGGGGTTGCTGAGGTCAGGGGGAGTCGGGTGCTCAGGGTAGAGGAGAAGCCAAAAGCGCCGAAGTCAAACCTCGCGGTGACCGGGCTCTATCTCTACGATGCCGGAGTGTTTGAGATTATAAGGACGTTGAAGCCGTCCAGGCGGGGTGAACTCGAGATCACGGATGTGAATAACGCTTACATCCAGCGAGGAACGATGGAATTTTCAGTGCTTTCGGGGTTCTGGAGTGATGCCGGGACGTTTGAGAGTCTGTTGAGGGCAAGTGTTATGGTTAAGGATCATGGCATCCGGCAGGGTATTCCAGGAGAACCTGGACCAGAGCCGACAGATTTTCCCTCAAACTCTATTGCAGAGGACAAAATTACTGAGATGTAACCCTCTAGAGAGATTCAAGAGATAACCTCACCTGGCGAAGGGCATGTCCAAAAAAGAACTATATCAGGATAAAAGCAGCGATTATTTCTCCAGCGTCCGGTGGGACATAATTTCCTTGATTCCCGATGGAGATCACAGGGTGCTGGAAATCGGTTGCGGAAATGGAAATACGCTTATAACGTTGCAAAAACTCAATAAAGCCAGGGAAATTGTCGGAGTAGAGATTAATTATGATAATTTGCGCGGCAATTGTGATCAACTGGATGCTTTTCTGGTCGGCGACGTAGAAGAGATCGAACCGACATTTGAAGAAGATTACTTTGATTATATCATCTTTGGTGACGTTCTGGAACACCTCATGGATCCTGCTACCGTTCTAAAGCGGTATTCATCTTTTCTTAAGAGTGCAGGGTATATCATTGCCAGTATTCCGAACATCAAGAACTACAGGGTATTGCTCGATTTGGTGCTCTACGATAAGTTCGAATACGCAGATGCAGGGATCCTTGATCGTTCACACCTTCGCTTTTTCACGAGGAGGGAGATGTGTAGTTTGTTTGAACAGGCTGATCTAAATGTTATCTCAGTGCAGTCAAAGTTTGGGGGTGGGTATCTCGGCAACATTGACAGAAGGCTGAATAACTCTTTGGGCAAGTATTTGCCAGGCCGATCGTTCTTAACAGTTCAATATATCATCAAAGCAACAAAGAAGGATAGCCCAGCATCACCATGGTAATAGCAGAACCTATTGTAACTTGCGCCACAGGGTAGTAGAGATAGGGCAACTTCGATCTGATGAATATTTGATCCCACAATTGCCTGAGTATAGCTATTTTGTGCAAAAGCGCCTAAGAAACGGTAGCAGAATGTATAATGAAGAATAATTAACATAAATGACCATAATGCCTCGCGCTGCAATCATCATTTTGAACTGGAACGGATGGGCTGACACGATTCAATGTATCAAGTCTATCCATCAGTTATCCAGCGCCGACTACGACGTCGTGCTGATCGATAATCATTCAACGGATCACTCAGTAGAGAAGATTCGGCGCTTTTGTGAAGGAACAGATGAGCCAGATACGATAAATAATCCCCCTATCCATCTATTTGAGATGCCTGAGAGCGAAGCAGTCAGGCTTGACCTATCCTTGTATTACCGGCTGGATCCCCACCGGCGATTAATAATGATCAAAAACAATGAAAACTATGGCTATGCCAGGGGTAACAACATCGGAATCAGGTTCGCTCTCAATATTCTTAAAACCGAGTATATTCTCATCTTGAATAACGATGTAATCCTCAATGACAGGGAGATGCTCAATAAGCTTATCAAATTAGCAAGTAGCGATGATCATATAGGAGCCGTGAGCCCGGTGCTCAAATCGACGACCGGTGAAATACAGAGAACCTGTACCGGAAATCTCCCCGATTTCCTCGATTTTATATTTATTTACACGTTTATCGGGCAGAAACTGTTTCCAGAGAACTGGATCCTGAAGAAACACTTTAATTACGATTACACTTTCGATCGACCAGAAGAATTCGGAGTTCTTGGAGGTTCCTGCATTCTGTTCAGGAGTCAGGCTATTGCAGACATCAACCTATTTGATGAGAACACCTTTCTTTACTGGGAGGAGTATATTATTGGATCTAAATTTGCCGAGAGTGGCTGGAAATTGGTTCTGTGCTCCGAGGCTGAGGTTATCCATAAGGGCGAGTCGTGCATAACTAATCTGAACCTCAAAAGTTGGGCAAGATACTGGTCGATCAAGAGCGAACTTTACTATATCAGGAGATATACATCGCTAAACGCGATACAAAAAGGCATTATTGTGGCTACACTTCTTCTGGAGGCAGGATTGGCCCTTTCCGATGCGGTTCTAAGAAAAAAAGGGAGTAAATTCGATAAAGAATACGAACTGAAGATCATTTCTATTCTACTAAGAAGTTTTGGGAAGAACAGAGATTCATTACGATAACACTATTGAGGGGGATATAGCTGCGATTCACTGGGTTCGTTATCTCATTTCTCTCACCTAAGGAACACAGTACAGGTAACGTTTCAAATTTTCTGTAAATTGTCTGAGCCCTCTCTCCGTACCTGATCACTCATCTTCGCACTCCATATTCAAATATCTTATGCCGCTAATCCAGTCCTCGTTGATATCCATCAGGATGGACCCAACCAGTCGGAGAAGTGATTCATCGTTCGGAAATACCCCTACCACTTTGGTTCTCCGCTTCAATTCCCTGTTAACCCGCTCAAG
>JAAZIF010000290.1 GCA_012510335.1 Methanomicrobiales archaeon
GCTCCGGGCCAGGCGCCTAGCGGCTGGAGAGAGCGAACATCCCATCCGCATCGTGGTGGACAGCAGAGGAAGGACACCACTGGATGCGGATATACTCCACAAAGGGGACGGGGGGCGTATCGTCGCGGTCTCGCGCGCAGCACCCCTTGAGAAGGTGGAAGCACTCGCAGAACATGCCGACGTCATCGTCACAGGGAATGAGACCGTCGATCTCGAGGCGCTGCTTGCGGAACTCCATCGGCGGGGAGTCCGACGGTTGATGGTCGAGGGGGGCGGAACCCTGATCTGGACACTCCTTGAGCAGGGGTTCGTCGACGAACTCCAGACGTTCATTGGCAATATAATCATCGGGGGGGCGGATGCCCCCACGCCGGCGGACGGCAGGGGATTTCTCAGAGAAGAGGATTTTGTGCGGTTGCGCATCATCGAGACCGAGCATCTCGATGGCGGTCTGCTTATACGGTGGAGTGTGGGTAAAAGATGAGCGCCCGGGAACCTCGATAAACGCCGGGATGGTTTTCCCGGGCTACTACCGGAACGATCCTCACCTGCAAAATGGGGAGATTATTGGATTTTTACAATCTCATCTTTCACCTTGTAGATGCCTCCGGTGACCAGGGAGACAGTTATCTCAACCCTGTTCTCACCTTTTGCATCCCTGATAATGACTGCGTCACCAATTTTCGGTTGCAGGGTCTCGGTAACGACCTCTCCGGTCGATCTGGTCACGCGAACATCGATATTCTTCTTCAGAAGATCCTGGCCTGCACCGCCATTGAAGGTAATGGTAAAGTCGTACCGTGAGGGGAGTCCTGGCGCAATCTGGAACGCAACCTCCCTGCCCGGGGGCATCGTCTGCGTCGGGCCGGGAACGAGCGAGCCCGGGGGCTCCGAGCCAACAGGTGTTGCAGTGACCGGTGAGGTCTCAGTCGTGGGTGACCCTCCGCCGTTTTCAGAGCCGGTACATGCGGCAGAGAACGCAAATGCCAGCAGAAGCACAATCAGAGCAGACAGCAACCTGGTCTTCATAGATCACCCATACACCCCGGGGTATTTCACCCTTTCGACATGCTCGTGAAATCTCCGGGATGCCAGGACATAAACCCACAATAAGAGTCCTGGCCAGGCATCCGGCCGCGCCCGGAAGAACCCTCCTGAGGCAGGGCTGCTCGACCCGGCCGTGAGGAAGACCGCGCGGCATCTGGCGGATCATCGATCGTACGCAGAAATGCTCGAGGTTCGGTTGATGGACAGTATAACTCCTCCGCGTAACGCAACAACCACATGGAGATACCGGATGAAGCGATCCACTGTGAAAGGCTTCTGCGCCTCCCGGTCTCGCAGCGGCCTGGAGCCTAACCTTTATTTCTCCGTCGAGGAATACATAATCGGTATGCATCCTGGCCTCCGCAGATGGGAAGTGCAGCTCGGGATTGTCCTGGTTCTCCTCTCAGTCGTAATCTACACCACAAAGTACTTCCTGCTCGGTGATCCCGGGAACACCTACCAGTACATCTTCAACGCCCTCGGGTTTCTGCCTATAAACGTCCTCCTGGTCACCCTGATCATAAATGAGCTCCTGAGCATCCGGGCAAAGCGCGAGAGGTTGGAGAAGGTTAATATGGTCATCGGTGCATTTTTCTCGGAGGTCGGCAACGGGCTCCTCACTCTCCTCTCGGATCGCGACCCGGATCTTCCTGAGATCCGGCAGGATCTCATAGTGACGGAGGCCTGGATACCAGAGAGGTTCTCTACAGTCCGTGAACACCTCCAGCACCACCGCTACAGAGTCACTGTCGATGCCGCTGATCTGGAGAAACTCTGCCGGCACCTCGTAGAACGGCGGGATTTCCTCCTCCGCCTGCTCGAGAACCCCGTCCTCCTGGAACACGAGGCGTTCACCGACCTCCTCAGAGCGACCTTCCACCTCACTGAGGAGCTTGAACGGCGGGATGACTTTACCCGCCTCCCGGAGAGCGATATCCAGCACCTCAAGAAGGACATCAGGAGGGTATACCACCTGCTCACAGGGCAGTGGCTCAACTACATGGAGTATCTCAAACGGAGTTACCCTTACCTCTTCTCACTTGCGATGCGGAGCAACCCCTTCGATGAGGCGGCATCGCCGGTTGTGCGGTGAGATGACCTGGCACACATATAAGTAGATAGAGCATGACACACCAGTCTGTTATGCGCGAATACTCCGTACTCATCGGTGGGAAAGCCGGGGAAGGGATCAATACGGTGGGCCTCTCCATCGCCGGCCTTTTCTCCCGCTTGGGTTATCAGACCTATATGTACTTCGACTATCCATCGCTCATCAGGGGCGGCCACAACTTCGCCATCATCAGGGCCTCGGAGAGGGCGGTAGGGGCATTCCGCACCCCGGTCGACGTCCTCCTCGCCTTCGACCAGAAGAGTATCGATAACCACCGGGAGCGGATCCACAACGGCACAACTATAATATACGACGTCTCAAGGGCATCGAAGGCGGATGGCTACGGTCTCCCGCTCGATCGGATCGTCAGAGAAGAGAAAGCGCCCCCGATCACAAAAAATTCCGCGATGCTCGGAGCGCTTGCGCAGGTGGCAGGCATCAAGCCAGCAGTCTATGAGGATGTACTCCGCGCAAGTGTCCCGGAGAAGCACCTTGAGGCAAACCTCAGGGTCGCTCGCCGGGGCTACGACTCCGCAGAAGAAGCCTTTGTGGTCGAACCTCTCGATGCCCCGGCGCTCCCGATCCTGACGGGAAACGAGGCCACGGGGCTTGGACTCGTCTACGGCGGGCTTGAGTCCTACATCGCCTATCCCATGACCCCGACCTCAAACCTCCTCCACTATCTCGCCCGGCATGCCGAAGATCTCGCCATCAAGGTTCTCCACCCTGAAAACGAGATCAGTGTCATCCTGATTGCCCTCGGGCTCGCCTACGCCGGCGAGAGGGCTGCGGTCGGCACATCGGGCGGCGGGTTCTGCCTGATGACTGAAGGACTCTCCCTCGCAGGTATGTCTGAGACCCCCGTGACGATCGTGATGGGGCAGCGGCCGGGCCCGAGCACCGGCATGCCGACCTACACCGCGCAGGGCGATCTCCACTTCGTCTTAAATGCAGGCCAGGGAGAGTTTCCCCGACTCGTCGTTGCTCCCGGCGATCTCGAAGAGACATACACCTGGTCGGCGGCCGCCCTGATGCTCTCCTGGAAGTATCAGGTGCCCTCGATCATACTCACCGACAAGACCCTCGCGGAGGGGGCATACTCCTTTGACTTCGAGGCCGTCACCCCACTTCCGGATCGAGAGCCCGTGCTCTGGGATGGAAGCGGCGAGTACCGGCGTTACGCCCGGACCGAAGACGGGGTATCCCCGCTCGCCTTCCCGGGGATGCGGGGCGCCGTCGTCAAGGTGAGCAGTTACGCTCACGACGAGGCCGGATTCACCACCGAGAAC
>JAAZIF010000039.1 GCA_012510335.1 Methanomicrobiales archaeon
ATAACTGCTCCCTTGAGAACTCCTCCGCCTTATCCAGGGGAATCGCGTATACCTGCGACATGATCGGCCCGCAGATCTCTGCCATCCCCTCGATGGTGATATTAGGTGCGGTGAAGGCGCCGGCCTGGTAGCAGTGGGTGCAGTATTCATCTGAGAGCGTGCCGTCTGCTTCCGTCCCGAAATCGCCCTCCGAGCTCATCGGCATCCCGCAGCTCTGGCATGTCTGTGCAACTCCTGACTTCATGATCTCCTCCAGGTGATTGAACACCCTAAATAAGCGAGCGGGCTGCCCCCGGATAAAGATTCGCAAAAGATCTCCAGGACAGGGCAACCCTCTCCGGCGCCTGCTTCCCCATACAACCACACCAGTGATGGCGACCTGCGCCATTACCCGCACGATCGGGTGAAAATAACCCGCTACTCCTGCGCCGGGAACCGGATCGCCATCCTGCCGCCGGCGCCGGGTTCAAGGGCAGCGTCCTGCTGGAGCGCCCGGGCGTAACTGGCGAGGTAGGGTACCGCCACCCGCTCATCTGCGAAGACCTCCCTGAATGCCGATTCGTCACCGAGAAGGATGATCGTTATGCCCTCCCCGGCGACCTCTCTCGACTCACAGGGGATCCCCCACATCAGGAGGAGCCCCTCCATAAGGGTCGGGGCGTTGAGCCCCTTCTCACTGCGGGCTAGAAGCGCTGCCCCATCCTCCTCCCCGAGCCTTCCGGCTATCAAAGCGATCTGCGCCACCAGGGTCGGGGGGGCATCTCTCAGGAGTTCCCGCACCAGGGGGCCAGCGACATCCTGCCGCCGCAGGGATCGGGCGGCCTTTATAAGTTGCCAGTCCCGGGCAAATGAGGTACCGATCCGCATCTCACCCTCTCATGACCCCATAGGCCATCACACAGAGGCCGAGTATCACCATGATGCGGGAGAAGACCGCCGACCAGAGGATGATGAGCCCATCAGGCATGAAGATGCTCACGAGATCCGCAAACGTGATCCCCACAACCAGTGTGAAAAGCCCATATATAAAGATGAGCAGCGTCTGCTGCCTGACAATCCGGTAACCGTTGAAGATGATTGCGATGAGAAGCGCTCCTGTAAGAACCGTCACAACCGCAAGCATCTGTTGCATGATCTCAACCTGCATTGGCACCACCTAATTCTGCTCCTTGATCTTTCGCACCGATATGATCGTCTGGATATCCTTCACGCCCGGAAGGCTTGATAGAGGTATAAGCACGCTCTGCTTCAGCTCAGTGATGTTCTGCACCCGCACCTTGGCGAAGAAATCTCCCGGTTCAAGCACCTCGTAGACCTCGAGGATAGCGGGGAGGCCCCGCATAAACTCCTCAACCTCTACCTTATCATCAGGGAGAACCCTGATATTCAGAAAAACGACCAGGGTATGCTCAAAACACCTCTGGCTTACGACAATCGTGAACCGCTCAATTATACCGGCTTTCTTCAGCTTCTCGATCCGTTTGAAGACCGTCGACGGTGCAACGCCCACAATCGAGCCGAGAGCTGCCATAGACATCCTTCCGTCCCTCTGCAGTTCCTGGAGTATCGCGTCGTCGATCTCATCCATCTATACAATACTTACAGGTTGCAGTTTATTAAAATTCCGTATTTGCTTTTAAACCAGAAAATAAATATTTCTGATTTCTGCCATCTTCCAATGGAATGCCCTGATTTCGCCGGTCTAAAGCGAGGTGATGCGGGCATAAAGATCTCCAGGTGGGGATGGAAATAATGGCCAGGTGTTGAGGGATTGATGAAATATCCTTTCAGTGCCGGCGGATGTTCAACCCACCGGGATTGACGATCCAGAGCGTCCCGGGATCCCCCGTCGCCTGCCCGATAGCCGTATCGATGAACTCCCGGGCTGCGGCAAACGCCCCCCGCGCATCCATCCCCCGGGCAAGGTATGCGGTGAGCGCCGCTGAGAGGCAGCACCCAGACCCATGCACCGGGTAGGGATAGCGCCTCCCCGAGATCTCCGCCACCCCATCACAGTCGACCAGGATGTCGACCACCGTATCGCCGGCGAGGTGGCCCCCCTTCACCACCACCGTCCCGGCACCGAGATCGAGGATCCGCCGGCCGGCCTCGGCCATATCGTCAGGGGTTCTCACCTGCATACCGCTGAGCACCTCGGCCTCAGGGATGTTCGGTGTGACGATCTCTGCCCGGGGGATGAGGAGTTCTACGAGATCCTGGACGGCATCCTCATCGAGCAGCCGGTGGCCCGACGTCGATATCATCACCGGATCGATCACGAGCGCCGCCCCGCGAGGCAGCGCCTCAGCGACGGCACGGACGGTTGCGGCACACCCGAGCATCCCGGTCTTCCATGCCCCGATAGCGAACTCGTCGGCGACCGTCTCGATCTGGGTCCGAACCGCCCCGGAGGGGAGCATCCAGACTCCCCGCACCTCGCGGGTGTTCTGCGCCGTGACCGCGGTTATTACCGTCAACCCGAAGACCTCAAGCGCTGTAAACGTCTTTAAGTCTGCCTGGATGCCTGCCCCTCCCCCGGAGTCAGAACCGGCGATGGAACAGGCAGAGACCATCTGCGCACCTGTCATCACCCAACATCTGGCGCGAATCCGCTTGAACCTTTGCGAGAGAAGACCTTTTATCTGGTTCTGCGCTGACCACTACACACAATGGATGTAGAAGAGATCAGCCGCCGGCACCTCGCCGCCGGCACCCCTGACGACGATATCGTGCGCCTCCTCTCCCGGGATATACTCACGATCAAGCGCGGCCGCATAACCCAGGCATACGCCGAAAAGTTCGCAAGAGCGGTCCTTCTTGAGGCGAAGAACTCGACCGGGCTTGCCGGCGACCTCTTCACCTTCGAGCCCTCGGGGTCGAGCATGGGCGAGTTCGGGGTCGGATCACGGGGTTCCGGGGACTTCTTCGCCCACCGGCAGCTCGCCCGCATCATAGGAAAGACTGAAGCAGCGGTCGGTGTCGACGAGATGGACGACGCCGGCGCCGTCTGTGCCGGAGGGGATTACATCATCACCACGGTCGACGGGATGCATTCCCGCCTCTCCGACTTCCCCTTCCTCGCCGGGTTCCACGTCACCCGCGCAACGCTCAGGGACGTATACGTTATGGGCGCAAAACCCGTCGCCCTCCTCTCAGATATCCACGTCGCCGACGACGGCGATGTCGCTAAGATATTCGATTACACAGCGGGTGTCGCCGCCGTCGGTGAGGCCATGGGCGTCCCGCTCGTCACCGGCTCGACTCTCCGCATCGGCGGGGATATGGTGCTCGGCTCCCGGATGACGGGCTGCGTCGGCGCCGTCGGCGTCGCCCAACACCTCACCGCCAGGAAAGCGATCCGGCCCGGTGACGTCCTCCTCATGACCGAGGGCGCCGGCGGCGGGACGATCGCAACCGCCGCGATCTACTCGGGGTTCCCCGATGTCGTCGAGGAGACGATCAACCTCCACTTCCTCAAAGCCTCAGAGGCGCTCCTCGCAAGTGACATCCTCCCGGAAGTCCACGCCATGACAGACGTCACGAACGGCGGGCTCCGGGGCGACGCCTACGAGATGGCAGAGACCGCTGACTGCCGGATCGTCATCGAGGAGGACGAGCTCCGCACCCTCGTGCAGCCGAAGGTTCTCTCCATGCTCGATGCCCTCGAGATCGACTACCTCGGTGTCTCCATCGACGCCCTCCTGGTTGTCGCACCGCCGGAGGTCGCCCCGGAGATCCGGCGGGTCGTCGGGTCGGCCGGCGTCGCCATGAGAGAGATCGGCTACGCCGAGGAGGGAGCGGCCGAGTCGGTCCTCGTTGTCGACGGCGAGATGCAGGATTTTTCGCCCCGGTTCCGGGAGTCGGCCTACACCCCGGTAAAGAAGATCGTGGACCAGGATAAAAGGGATTTTGAGGGGATGAAGATCGGGGTCGAGCGGGCGGCGGCAGCCGCGCTTGCGAAGAAGGAGCGGATCCTCTCCCGGCTCCGTTCTTCGTGAAAAAAAATCGGGCGTGTTCTCGAACGTAACGGCCTTTGCTGCACCCCGCCCGTGCTCCAGTCTCCTGAAGGGGTATGCCCGGCGCTATCGGGGAGGGCGAGGACAGTGCCGTTCCCATAGTGAGTGCTTGTCCTGCCAGAGGTTTTTTGGCCACGCTGTCAATCGGAGGCAAATTTCTGTTGCCAGATCCTGGTAAGAGATATTGAACAGCAATGCCCGTCACACAGGATCTGATCCGGGAAGGGCTGTCCAGGGTTCTCGCAATAGCCAGGCGGCATGGTGCCAGTCACCCGTGGCGAGCCGGCACCCCTCCAGGGAACCGATCGCTCCATAATCGATCGGGAAAACTGATACATAAAGACCCTGTACCCTCGATGATCCGGGCGGGATACGCCTCACACCCTTCGCACGACCGTAACCCGGGGTCGGTGGAACATCTCCTGCATCGATGCTCCAATACCCGAAAGATCGATCACGACCGGGCGATCGGAGAGGGGCTCTCCTCAAAGGAGGACACAAAAACGATGCTGCGGGTGGGATCCGAACCCACGACCTCCAGATGTCCCAGGATTGGACGCTCCGTTCTCTCGAAAACCCTATGAGTCTGGCGCCCTAACCAGCTAGGCCACCGCAGCACACAAAGTGCAGTATAACAATGATGCTCTGGCAAATAAACCTTATGATTTCCAGAAAAAGGGCGGAAGCGGTCACTTCATGTTTTTCCTGAGATAGACGTCAACCGCTACAGCGATCGCCGCTACCTCTTTCCCGTACCGGAGCGATGCGGCCAGCGTCTGCATGCGTGTCCCCTCCTCGTAGAGGTAGCGGCGCAGGCCCCTTGCTATATGCTCCTCCTGCAGGAAGTGCGTATGGGTATCGCCGGCTATGAAGTGCGAGTTCCGCATGATCGCGTACTGGAGCGGGAGTGTCGTCTTCACGCCTAATATAACATACTCGTAGAGAGCCCGGCGCATCCGGAGGATCGCCTCCTCGCGGTCGACCCCCCAGGCACAGAGTTTCGATATCATCGAGTCGTAGTGCGCAGGGATGGTGTAGCCCGTATGGATGCCGGAGTCGACCCGTATCCCCGGGCCTCCCGGGGAGCGGTAGCGGACGATCTTACCCGGATCTGCGGCGAAGTTGTTCAGCGGATCCTCCGCATTGATCCGGCACTCGATCGCGTGACCCCGGATGCTGACATCCTCCTGGTCCATCGAGAGATCCTCACCGGCGGCGATGGCGATCTGCTTCTTCACGATATCGATCCCCGTTATGAACTCCGTGATGGTATGCTCCACCTGCAGTCGGGTATTCACCTCCATAAAGTAGTAGTTACCGCTCGCGTAGAGGAACTCCACAGTGCCGGCATTCGTATAATTAGCCGCCTTTGCAGCGGTGATGGCCGATGAAGTCATCCGCTCCCGGAGATCGGGGGTCATGATCGGGCAGGGCGCCTCCTCGACCAGTTTCTGGTGCCGGCGCTGTATGGAACACTCGCGGTCGTAGAGGTGGATGATATGCCCTCCTCTGTCAGCAAGAACCTGGATCTCGATATGGCGCGGTTTTGAGAGGTACTTCTCCACGAAGACCGTCGGATCCCCGAAGGCAGACTCCGCGATCCGCATCCCCTTATCGATCGCCTCCTCGAGCTGATCCTCAGACTCAGCGATATGCATACCTATACCGCCACCGCCCGCGCTCGCCTTCACGACCACCGGGTAGCCTACATCGGCAGCGACCCTCTCTGCCTCATCGAGGCTGGTGACGCCATCCGGTGTGCCGGGAAGAACCGGCACGCCCGCTTCACGCATCATCCTCTTCGAGACGACTTTGGAGCCAAGCGCCTCGATAGTCTTCCAGGAAGGCCCGATGAACGTCAGTCCTTCATCCTCGACCAGTCTTGCAAACTGGCTGTTCTCAGCGAGGAACCCATACCCCGGGTGAATCGCCTCGACCGCAGATTTCCTGGCTATATCGCAGATCCGCTCTTTGTTGAGGTAACTCTTTGAGGGGTGTGCCTCACCGACATAGAACGCCTCGTCTGCGTACTTGACGTGGAGCGCGTTCTTGTCCGGATCAGAGTAGATCGCAACCGTATCGATATCCAGCTCCCGGCAGGCGCGCATAACCCGTATGGCAACCTCACCCCGGTTGGCGATCAGGATCTTGTCAAAGTATTTCATCGATATCACTCGACGACTATCAGGACATCGCCGTTCTGCACGACATCCCCGGCATCGACGAAGATCTCCCCCACCGTGCCGTCGCGCGGACTGCGTATGGGGTTCTCCATCTTCATCGCCTCAAGGACGATAAGGGTATCTCCCTTACTGACGGTGCTCCCCTTCTGGGTCAGCACCTGCAAGACCATCCCCTGCATGTTGCTCTTGACGCCGCCGGGGACATCCCCGCGCGGGATCCGCTCCTTTGCCTCCGGGGCGGAGGCCGGGGCCGCGATCGAGCTCCCCTCCACGGTGACGATCCGGACCGAGAAGATCTCCCCATCCACCTCCACCTCCATGGAGTGAGGGATATCCGTAAACTTCGCCGTCTCGGCGGCAGGTTTCGGTATAACCTCAGCCCGGCACTCGCCCTTCAGGAACGTCGGCGCGACGGCAGGATAGAGTATGTAGGTGAGGACATCCTCATCCTTGACGACCAGGCATTTCTCAGCCGCCTCCTTTCGCATCTGCTCATATATAGGCTCAAGAAGGTCGGCCGGGCGGACCGTGACAGGCTCCTCATCGCCGATGATCAGTCTCTGCACCTCCGGGCTGATGGGGCCGGGAGGTCTGCCGTAGAGGCCGAGGACGTAGTCCTTCACCTCACCCGTCACGTTCCGGTAGCGCTCCCCGCCGATCAGGACGTTGAAGACCGCCTGGGTACCCACGATCTGGCTCGTCGGCGTCACGAGCGGCGGATAACCGAGATCCTCCCTCACCCTCGGTATCTCCTGAAGCACCTCCTCCATGCGGTCGAGAGCACCCTGCTCCCGCAACTGGGAGACGAGGTTTGATATCATGCCGCCCGGGAGCTGGTAGATCAGGACATCCGAATCGACCCGGTCAGCGATGGTGTTGAAGAGCGGTTGATACTTCTCCCTGATATCACGGCAGACGTTGCGGACATTCCGGAGCGCGACCAGATCTATGCCGGTGTCGCGCGGCGTCCCCGAGACGCTTGCGACGACGCTCTCGGTCGGGGGCTGGGATGTCCCGAGCGCGAACGGTGACATGGCCGTATCAAGTATATCCACGCCGGCATCGATCGCCGCCTGGTAACTCATGGGCGCAACACCGCTTGTGCAGTGAGAGTGGAGACAGACCCTGACATCCGCCGCCTTCTTGATCCCCTCTATCAGGTCACGGGCGTAATGAGGCATGATCAATCCGGCCATGTCCTTGATGCAGATCGAGTCGCACCCAAGCGAGTAGAGCTCCCGCGCCATATCGATGAACGTCGCGACGGAGTGGGCCGGACTCGTCGTGTAGCATATCGCACCCTGGAGGTGTGATCCAACGTTCTTGACCTCCTCCATCGCCTTCTTCATGTTCCGGATGTCGTTTAACGCATCAAATACCCGGAATATATCGACCCCGTTCTCTGCAGATGCATATACGAACTTCTCCACCACATCATCGGGATAATGCCGGTAGCCTACGAGGTTCTGGCCCCGCAGGAGCATCTGGATGGGGGTGCGCCTCAGCTCGGCCTTCAACTCCCGGAGGCGGTCCCAGGGATCGTCGTTTAGAAACCTGATGCAGCTGTCAAAGGTCGCCCCGCCCCAGGCCTCAACAGAGAAGAAACCCACATCATCGATGGCACGGGCAAGAGGGAGCATATCCTCAGTCCGGAGCCTTGTGGCGATGAGTGACTGATGCGCATCCCTAAGCGTGGTATCGGTGATGCATAATACATCGGATCTGGCAGCACACATCGAATCTTGCACCTCAAAGGGCTGAGAAGATAGCAATAGCCTCTACAAAATTCAATGTAATAATATAAAAACATCTCGAACGGGCAGGCAGCATAAAATCCCTGGTATCATCGCCGATAGGGCTGCCAGAACGTCTCGCAAGTCCGTTTCAAAGACCGGGCATATCCGGCCTCCGAGCGTGTATCCCCGTACCATAAGCAATCTGGCCAGATCATCGGCCCTCCGGATCTCTGTTATGATGAGCAGGATGGTGATCGGAACGATCGAGCGGAAACCGACCCTGATCCCCTTCAGCGCCAATGCAACCCGCACCTGTTCTATATCCTGCCTGATCACCGCAATGCCCGTAATCCCCATCTCGGCGATGAGCCCCACCTCAAACCCAACCCGATCGCCGAGCGCCCAGACCGCCACGGCAAGCACCTCTCCCTCCCGTGTTTCGGCGTACGCCCATGCGGCGAGGAGCAGGATCACGACCATCCTGATCAGGTAGGAGATCCCCGGCCCACCCCCCCACTCAGAGACTAGCGCTGTTATGGCGATCATAACGACGAGGCCGAGGAAGATGCCGGGCCGCGGGAGAGCCCTTGTGCGCGGCGTGAAGATCAGCCACCAGACCAGGGCGGCGACCGCAGCAGCAACACTCACAAACGCGGCCACCGAGAGTATAATGGTGGCAAAGAGCCTCAGCCTCGGATCCTGCATAGCGCCTCCCGTGCGTCCTGGAGCCTTATGTTCTCAGGGCAGGCACCCTGCTCCAGGGCGTAAGTGAGGTACTGCGGGGCGAATCGCCACCCGGGGATTGCATGAGGCACACGACCCAGGGCCTTAAGGACTCCATCCTCCATCTCCCATATGGCATCCACCCGTGGGAGGATCGCGCGCTCGTGCGAGAAAACTATGGTGATACCCCCCCTCCTGTCTTCGATCATTCTGCAGGCCTCCTGCCTGGCCACGCAGTCGAGAGAGGTGAACGGTTCATCCAGCATCATCAGGTCAGGGTCTCGCGAGATCATGCAGGCCAGGATCAACCGTTTCAGTTCACCGCGGGAGAGGCGGAGGGGATCGTCATCGCCGCGCCCGGCGAGATCCGCCTGCACGAGAAGATCGGCAGGATCCAGGCCCCAGGACTCAACCTCTCCGGCGACAGTCGGAGATGTGATATGATACTCCGGAGACTGCAGCAGGAGCAGGGTCGACGAGATCCCGTGCCGCCTGACGGCGCCGCCCCGGGGGAGGAGGATCCCGGCGAGCAGCAGGGCAAGCGTCGACTTCCCGCTCCCGACCGGCCCGCTGACCAGATGCACGCCCTCGCCGAAGATGCCGCTGCCACGGAGGCTGAATGAGCCCCGGGAGAAGAGGATATCCTCGAGATCCACCCTCACCGGCGGATCCTCCACATCGTCGGGTAGAAACAGGTATCCTCGAGCCGGGAAAAGACCTCATCCGGCGTGCCGCAATACCGGACCACACCACCATCCATAAAGATGACATGGTCGGCATGGGCCGCAGAATCCATCGACTGAGTACACCAGAGAACGTGAGATGCTGCGCTTTCACGCACAACGCGCTGGATGCGGTCCGCTGTCCGGGCATCAAGGTTTGAATCGGTCTCATCGAGTATAAGCACCTCTGGATCGCCGGATATGGCGGCGGCCAGAGCGACAAGGGCCTTCTCCCCGCCGGAGAGGGCGGAGACCTTCGCATCCAGTAGGTGTGAGACCCCGACCAGCGCGGCAGCTGCCCTTACCCGCTCATCGGTCTCCTGGCAGGAACGATTGCGGAACCGGGGTGTCGACGCGATCTCGTCATATACCAGGGAAAATAGAAGCGTCCGGTCAGGAAACTCCCCTACCCACCCGGTCCTCACGGCGGACGGGGGCCTCCCGAGTATCCGGACCGTCCCGGTGCGGGGCTCCTCGATGCCCGAGCAGACCGAGAGGAAGGTCGTCTTGCCGCTCCCGTTCGGCCCTATGACGGCCAAGTGACGCGCATCCACAGTGAGGTCCGGGATATCGACCATCCGGTGCCGGAGACCGCTGATGCTGATCATGCCACCCGCTTCCCTATGGAGTATGCAGCAGCGGCCTTCAGGACATCGCCGATGAGGAACGGGGCGACACCGAGCAGGATCGCCTGAAGAAGCGGGATCGATGCCGACCAGGCAAGCCATACGACACCGAGCAGGTAGATCGTGCCGGTCGCCGCGATCAGCCCCGCGACCCGGATATTCGGCGATTCGCGTTCGTAGGCGAGCCCGGCAATAAAAGCGGCGGGGATGAACCCGACCAGAAACCCTCCGGTAGGACCGAGGAGCACCCCGAGGCCGGCCGTGCCGTTATGAAATACCGGGAGGTTCGCCGCCCCGAGGAGGATATAGAGGCCTACGGGGACTGCAGCATACCGCTTCATAACGACACCGGCAAGGAGCACAAACAGGGTCTGTAGGGTGAGCGGAACCGGAGGCAGCGGGATGGATATCCAGCTCCCGGCGGCGATCAGCGCTATGAAGGTTCCGCTGTATGCGAGGATCTGGGCGCGGTATCTCATGTGAACCCATCCAGATTGGAGGGTTGACGGTAAAAACCTGTCAACCAATTTTTATGAGGTGGTTGACAGGCCCGGATGACTAGAGCTGGAAACAGTCGCCGGCGATGACACGCTCGATCTTCCCGTTATCCCGGCGGATGATCAGGGCTCCATATGTATCGACATCTATGGCCTCCCCCTCGAAGGCCTTGTTGATGGTCCTGATGGCCACCCGCCGTTCAAGCGTCAGGGAGAGACTCTTCCATTCGCGGGCGATGGAATCGTACTCCCCATCCTCAAGCTGCTGGTAGCGCAGCTCGAACTCCCGCAGAACCCTTGCGAGAAGCGCCACGCGATCCACCTCATGACCGACCTCGGCCTTGAGTGAGGTCACCACGTCTCTCAGGTTCGGCGGGAGATCAGAGAGCGATATGTTTGCATCGATCCCGATCCCGAGGAGGGTATAGTGGATAGCATCCGCCTCTGCAGCGAGTTCCAGGAGCAGCCCGCCGACCTTTTTGTCCCCGACGAAGATGTCGTTTGGCCACTTGATGAGTGCGCTGAGACCATACTCCTTCCTGATGGCGCGAGCGATGGCGATCGATCCGGCCATGGTGATCATAAAGAGACGATCGATCGGTATGCCCGGTTTTAAGACGATGCTGATCCAGATGCCGCCGGCAGGCGAGACCCATGCGCGCCCGAGCCTTCCAACCCCGCCGGTCTGTTCTTCGGCGATGATCACCATCCCGTGCAGTTTCCCGGGATCGATCTCGCCGGCGAGCTGCTTCCCGACCCAGCTCGTCGAGGCTATGCGATCGAAGTAGCGGATCTGCTTCCCGATAAACCGGGTGCGGAGCTTTTTGTGGATCTCATACGGGAGGAGCCTGCTCGTCGTCGCCTCAAGGCGGTAACCCTGCGCGCGGGACGACGATATGTTATACCCCAATCTCCGGAGCTCGCGTATCTGTTTCCAGACGGCTGAACGGGTGACACCCAGGCGCTCTGCAATATGCCCACCCGATACCGGATCGGGGGATTCTTCGAGAATCTTCAGTACATTGATTGCCGTATCCTTCATATTAATTACCTTTTCGCTGCAGGCGACTCAGTCGGGAGCGGACACGGATCCTGGCCGCATACCTGCTTACGGATATCCGCGTTCTGCTCCATGAAACCCGCCAGATCAAAAATACCGGTCACGTCGACGATGCCTATCGCGCCGATGGCCCTGCCTTCGCCGTCCCTCATCGGCGCCACCACCACCGGGATGCCCACATACGGGCCATCCAGGGGCTGGACCCGCTTTACAACGTTCTCCGCCAGGACTTCCTCGAGGATGGGGCCCGTGTAGGCCTCGTCGACAATCCTCCCATTCTCTATCCTGATACCCGGATGGTCGCGGGATCGCGCCGTGACAGGCAGCTGCCTGACCAGATCGTGGACACACATCATGACGGGAGCGAGATCACGCGCCCTTGAAGATGCAGAGATGACATATTGCTCCATATCCATACCTTTCATCATGTTTTATCTAGAATAAAGTTTCCTTATCGCCGCAGGAGAACCTCTTCAGGAATTCACGTGATGGATACTCGTGGATACCCGTGACCAGCACCATACCATCACCTACAGTTCTCTTTACAAGGAGCGGGTCGCCGGAGGCCGAGACCGCCAGGGTCTCGCCGTCGTGGGTCGGGAAAGACCCGTCGCACTCGATGGCGGCAAGGTCGTAGCCGTCGAAGAGAGAGGTGAATTCGCTCTCGCAGGTGTACCGGACTGCACGCGATCCGTACGCAAACGAGTAGGTTACCGGGAACGGGAGCCAGTCGTAGGCATCTTCCCGGGCGCAGCCTGCGCCAAAGACCAGCAATCGCCCACCGCCCTCGACAAAACGCCGGATGCGAACCTCCGAGGCCCTGAGCGCCGGGAGGAGGTTTGAGTAGGACGGGTTTGCAAACCCGGTCGGCACGATCAGCGAGACAAACCGGCCCCGCCAGAACGGGGAGGCGAGCGTATAGGGGTTGACCATCTCACAGGCGGCACCGCAGTCCTCGATGAGCCTCGCAAACATAAGGGGGTTGTCCCAGAGGAGCCCCGTCCTGCAGGTCACCCCTTGATCACCCCGAGCGGCTCCAGACGGGCGACGATACTCGATATGCCTGTCTCATGAACGACGCGCACCACCTCGTGGCTCGGCTTATAGGCTTCGGGCGCCTCCTCCGCAAGTACTGAGTCGCGGTGAGCCCGCACCAGGATGCCCTCCCCTGCGAGTTGCTCACGGAGTTCTTTTCCCCGGATCTCTTTCTTCGCCTTCGTCCGGCTGAGCACCCTTCCGGCGCCGTGGCAGGTGCTTCCCCAGGTCTTCTGCATCGCGGTGGCCGTGCCGCAGAGGAGGTATGAGGACGTGCCCATGCTACCAGGGATGAGCACCGGTTGCCCGACCCCGGCATACCCGGACGGTATGCCCGGTGCCCCGGGACCGAATGCCCGGGTTGCACCTTTACGATGGACACAGACCTCCATCTGCGCACCATCGACGTCGTGGTGCTCGAACTTGGCGATGTTGTGAGCGACATCGTATATGAGCCTCATCTCATCGTAGTCTATACCGAAGATCTTCGCGAACACCTTCCGCGCCTCATGCATGATGACCTGCCGGTTTGTCCAGGCATAATTTGCAGCGCAGGCCATGCCGGCGTAGTAGGCACGTCCCTCCGGGGAGTCGATCGGAGCGCAGGCAAGCTGCCGGTCGGGGATGCGTATCCGGTATTTTCCAAGGGCGCTCTCGAGTATACGCAGGTGATCGGTGGCGACCTGGTGGCCGAGGCCCCGTGAACCGCAGTGGATCATAAAGCAGATCTGCCCCTCGGCGATCCCGAATACCCTGGCCGCCTCCGGGTCGACGATCTCCTCTGCCACCTGGATCTCCAGGAAATGATTTCCTCCACCGAGCGTCCCGATCTGGGGCATGCCCCGCTGGCGGGCTTTGGCGCTGACCGCATCCGGTTCCGCGCCCGGCATCGCGCCCTCGTCCTCGCACCGGGTGAGGTCATCCGGGATGCCGAGGCCGCGCTCTATGGCCCACTGCGCGCCACTCACCATGACCTCGGCCAGTTCCCTGCCTGAGACCCGCAGGCTGCTCTTTGTGCCCACGCCGGTCGGCACGACGGAGAATAGAGCCTCGATCAGCTCCCGTTTCCTGCCGGCGAGATCGGCCTCGGTGAGGGGCGTTGTGATCAACCGGACGCCGCAGTTGATGTCAAACCCTACCCCACCGGGAGATATGACACCTTCAGCCATATCAAATGCGGCGACCCCGCCGATGGGAAACCCGTATCCCCAGTGGATATCGGGCATGGCGAGCGAGTGTTTCACGATTCCGGGCAGGGTTGCGACGTTTGCCAGCTGGCGGACGGCACCCTCTTCAAGGGTCTCTCCAAGCGCCCGGGAGAGGAAGAAACGGCCGGGCACCCGCATATCTGGAACATATCCTATGGGAACCTCCCACTCGAGGTCTCCGATCTTATTGATTCCTTCAAGCATATCGATCCCTCAGATATCAAAGATGATGTCCACAACATAAACATCTTCTTCTTTTACGATCGCGAGATCAGAGTAGGATATACCCTTAATCAGCGCCCCACCAGCGTGCCGCGCGGGGTCGAAGGGCTCGCCCCTGGCGACGGCGGAGACCCGGGTGCCCTGGAGATCGACGTCAAAGGTGCAGAATACGAGGCCCTCCACGTCGGTGATGAATAGAAGCTCCGAGAGGAAGTCGATGAGGAGCGATTCGAGGTTTTCCGCCTCAAGGATGATCTGCCGCGCAATACCCCGGTCTTCGCAGGTGCCGTAGATCACGTGAAACATGGCCCGGGCTGCGTCGGAGAAGATCTCGTTCAGGGTTGCGCCCCTCACCCGCATAAGGACGTCAGCGGTGTGATCCAGTTCTTCGAAACTCATGATCCCGGGGA
>JAAZIF010000393.1 GCA_012510335.1 Methanomicrobiales archaeon
GCCTTAAATGAATATCTCAAGTTTGGCGGTTTTCCTTCGGTTGTCCTGTTAAGGGAACCTCTTTTGAAGACAGATGTTCTTAAGGGTATTTATAATAGTATTCTTTTGAAAGATGTATCTATACACGGGAACATTAGCAACATAGACTTGCTATTGAAAATTTCAATTTACCTGATGGATAACATTGGAAACCCCATATCAAGTAATCGAATTGCTAATTATTTATCTTCAGCAGGAACAAAGACAAAAGCAGACACAATCGATAAGTACCTCTTACTCCTTGAGAATGCATTTATATTTTATAAAGCAGTTCGCTATGATGTGCGAGGAAAGGAAAGACTAAAAACGTTAGGCAAATATTACGTCGTCGATACGGGGTTGAGAAACAATGTTCTTGGTAGAATAAACACCGACCTAGGTTCTCAAATCGAAAACCTGGTCTTTATGAAATTACAGCAATCAGGCTATGAAGTTTTCGTAGGAAAATACGATGCTTACGAAATCGACTTCGTTTGTTTTAAAAACGAAGTTGTTAAGTACGTTCAAGTTGTTTATGAATTGCCGAAACAAAGTGACCGGGAAACAAAGAACTTACTTCTGATCCGCGATAATTATGAGAAGTTGATTGTCTCGATGAATTATTTTGATGTTGGCTTTATCGATGGGATTGAAATTGTCCACCTGTTTGATTTTCTCCAAAGAGACGAATAAACAGTGAAAAGCGATGTGCCTGTAGAACCATTTGAGGTATGAACCTGAACAGTGCAGGTTGGCGTCCCTTTCAGGTGAGATGTTACAGCCCCGCGAGTGGTCAGGTCAGATGTTGCTCTAAGAAAAATTTTTTATATCTAAAAACAGGAGTTTGTTCATGGAGGGAGGCATATGAAATATAATCTGGATTTAGAGCGTTTATCTGTTCAGGAGTATAAAGACCTGCTTAAACAACAAAATCTATTGCCAGGGCGCAGAATTTTATGGCAGGACATTGATAAGAACTTTGCTGAGTTTGAAAGTAAGGGTATTAAGTCTGTCACAGATTTGAAAAAGAGCTTTTCTACTCCCAAGAGAATTACAGCCTTTGCAACCGAAAGCGGCTTATCAGAGGAATATCTGGTGATTTTGAGGCGAGAAATCGGCAGCTTAGAGCAAAAGCCCGTTCCGCTTCTAGAATTTCCAGGTATTAATGCTTCCCTGCTTGAGAAATTGGCTGAGTCTGGATTAAGAACATCAAAAGAGTATTGGGACCAGAAGCCGGACAGGTCGGACGAGTTATTTTGCCTTTGCGATCTTGTGCGTATCAATGGAGTAGGTCCCGTTGCAGCAAGGGCGTTTTATGAAGCAGGATACCATTCTGCTTCTGAAGTTGCGGCAGCAGATGCGGGATACATGCTTGAAAAGGTCTCCGCAGTAAACGAAGCCCATCACTACTATAAGGCGAAATTGGGCATTAAAGATATGCAATTTTGTATCGACTTTGCTTTGTTGCTTGAAAAATATGCCTTCTGATAACTTTGAAATTTACGTGTAACAGGATATAGGCACCCTACAGCATCTTTTCGTAGAGCGCTATGCTTGTTTTCAACCTTATTCCTCAACATCTACCGTCACGCCCGATTTAAACTACATGGTGAATTTTTCCTCGATAATGGTGACC
>JAAZIF010000040.1 GCA_012510335.1 Methanomicrobiales archaeon
CCTGGTGCTCTCGAGCATGGTCACCTACATCCTCCTCACGAGCGATGGGTCGATGCCGTTTCTCCCCGACGACCCGGCCGTCATGGCCCAGATAGAGCCCCTCAGAAACATAGCACCGTTCGAGATCCTGATGGGCCTTGCCGAGCGGATAATGACGATCACGCTCCATATCGCCTGGTCGCTCATGGTGCTCGCCGCCGTCGTCCATGGCAGAAAAGCGCTCCTCGCCCTCGCCGTCATCTGGCACGCCGCCGTGGATGCAGCGGCGGTCTTCCTCGTCCAGACGCAGGGTGTCCTGGTGACCGAGGCGGTGGTGCTTGTCTTTGCGCTTGCCGGCCTTGTGTACATACTCATGCAGTGGCGAAGGCCGGCCTCTTAGCCGCCCCACTCATGCAGGTATCCACGGCACTCAAGCGGTCTCCCGTCCGCGAGCACCACCGGATCGGGGATCACCTCGCCTATGACGTGCGCCGTAACCCCGGGGACCGGGAGGAGGACGGGCGGTGCGGTGAAGAGGAGCTCAAAGTCCCCGCCGCCGTAGAGCGCAAGCTCCCGTCCTTCGCTCTCCGGGACACCTGCCGGGAGCGGGAGGCGGGCGGTATCGACCGAGAACCCGCAGTCGTTCACCGCGAGAAGGTCGTAGAGCGAGACTGCAAGGCCGTCCGATATATCCATCATCGCCGAGACCCCGGCACGGCCGAGCGCCTGCCCCTCCCGGATCCGGGGCTGCGGCTCAAGGAGTTCCTTCCTGTGATGGTCATAACCGATGAGGGCTGCCTCCGCCTCCCCGAGCGGTCCGGTGACCGCGATGATATCCCCGGGTCGCGCTCCCCGGCGCCGCACCAGGTGTTCCGGGGCGACGAGTCCGAGCCCCGTGCTCACGAGCGTCAGCTCCCGGTGGGAATCGAGATCCCCGCCCACGAGCTCCGCGCCGAACGCCGTGCAGCAGTCCCGGGCACCCACCATGATGCCGGCGATGCGCTCCGGCCTATCGAGGCCGACCGCGAGGAGAACCTGACCCGGCGCCGCCCCCGTGCTCGCTATATCGGAGAGCGTGACCGCCACCGCCATCCAGCCTATCTGCCAGTCGGTCATCCCGGCCGGGAAGTCGGTGGTCTCATGCAACATATCGGTGCTCGCGACCATGAGCAGATCCCCGCAGGGGATGATGGCGCAGTCATCCTCGAGCCGCTCCGGGGCGATGATCGTCCCGATCAACCGGTGCAGGCCCCGCTCATCCACCGCGACGCACCTCCTTCTCCCGCTCGCTCCGGTACTCTTTGAAGAGGTACTCGAGCCGCTCGGCGTCTTTCTCCCGCCGGTACTCCTTCTGTTCCTCCTCCCACTCCGCGATGGCATCATCGAGCGCATCGGTCTTCGCCGCCCCGGTCCTGCCCCTGATATCCGGCCTGACAGCATCGGCGGGGAGAAGGGGGAGAGGTGCCTCCCGGGCGACCCTGACCAGGTGCGGGTCGGGGGGTTCCCCGCCGATGATGAGCGCCCGCACGCCCATCCCGGCGAGGTCTTTCACCACGCCCCGCCCCCAACCGTGGGCACGGGCGATGTAGAGGACGTCACCTCTCGCGATCCCGACCTCCTCCTGGAGACTCCGCACCCCCTCCCGGGTGAGGGACTCGAGCACCTTGACCGGGGTGTAGTCCTCGGACTCCTCGATCTCTTCGACGGTCCGCATCCGATCCAGGCGTTTCTTCAGCCGCCGGCCCCGCCGCCGCTCACCCCGGAGCTGCCGGCGCAGGCTCTCGATCGTCGCATCCTTCGTCGCCAGTTCTGCATCCCGCCGCATCTTTCGCCCGGCCGCGGAGCGCTCCCGGCGCAGGGTCTGCCTGAGCCGCTCCACCTCCCGGTCACGTTCCCGGAGGTCATCCTGCAGTTCCTGCACGTAGCCCCGGAGCCTCTTGACCATGCCGTCGAGCGCCACCACCCGCTCGTCCTCCACAGGTCGGGCCGGGGCCACCTCCGCCGGTGCAGCCGGCTTTGAGGGCGCTGGAGCGCCCTGCATATCGGCGAGGACCGTATCGAGTGACTGGCCACGGAGCACCCTCGCCCGCACCTCATCGAGGTCAAACCCGGGCTTTACCCGCTTTGCAATGTTCCTGAACTTGTTCTGGAGGCTCCGGCAGGCGTCCAGCGCCGCCGAAAGGGCGTCGCGTTCGTGGTCGTTTGTGTACGAAAATGATGCGGTCAGGTCGTACTTAGTCTCCACCGGGAGCGACTGTTTTGGGGTGTAGGGTATGGCGTTGAACGCCCGGCGTATCTTCTCGACCGAGTATGGCATCTGATGGACGTCGGATGCGATTATAAGCGGTTTTCCGGCGCGGTAGAGTTCCTCGATGATATCAGACATCGCCATCTGCCGGGAACTTGAGAGGAGAACCAGATTGCCGTCGAGATCCAGGGCAGCGATCCCGGTTGTCGTCCCGGGATCGAGCCCGACGATCAGGTAGCGGGGGCGGCTGGAGAGCGGTTCAAACCGTATCCGGTCGAGCTCCCTCCCTGCCACCCTGACCTGGACGTCGGCGCCCCGGGAGGAGGAGACCGGAACCATATCACGGGGGGCGACGACCCGGAAGGCGACCCGCGAGTACCCGCCGAAGGCCTTCGTCTCCTTCTTCTCGTAATCAAGGCCGGCGCCCCGGAGTTTATCCTCGATCCTGCGAGCCTCCTGCATCACAGCACCGTGGATCTTCCGCACATACCGGTTCTGGCTCCACCCGCCCCGGCCCGGTGATCGGCGTCTGCTCACCGTGATATCGGTGGTGTTCTCAAACGCTATCACCTCGACCCCCGCCCCGAGGGATGCTACCTGGGCAGTGGTCCGGGCCTCGGCATAGGGGTCGAACTTGTTGAAACTGATATTGTAGCGGGCGGCGACCTTCCCGAGCGTCTCTTTTCGCTCGCCGCCGGTCACCTGGACGAGTTTCGTCGACGGTGGGAGCGCCTGCAGGAAAGCGTAGAGCTCGTTCCGGTCGGCCGCGATCTCCTGGAGGCTATCCACCGCGAGTATGTCGGGCTGCTCGGCGGCTAGGATCCGCTGGAGCCGAAACCCTGTCACCTCATCCACCCCGAGGATCTCGCCATCCTCAATCCGGCAGAGGGCGTAGACGGGCCGGCGGGTACGGGAGCGGACCGAACCTTTGATGATATCGATACCGAAGACTTTCACTCCACCACCCTCGCCAGTGCTTCATCAAAAGCGTATTCGATGCCGTATTTCCGCTTGAAGTACTGGAGGATGTTCTCGATGTCACGCCGGAGGAGGTCGTCGGCGTTCGGGTGGTCGGTCTCCACCCACTGGGGCCAGTCGATCAGCCAGCACCGCCCCTCATCGACCATGACGTTGAACTCGCTCAAGTCGCCGTGGATGATACCGAGCCGGTAGGCTTCACCGACGTTCTCGATGATATCGTCGAGAACCGCCTCCGGCTCCTCAAGGGTCGCCCGCACAAGGTCGACCCCCGGGACAAACGACATGACGAGGACATGCCGGTTCAGGTCGACCGGGAGCGGCACCGAGACGGCGGGGTGGAGCGCCTTTAAGGCATCGTACTCCATCTTCGCCGACAGGCTGGATGCAAATATCCAGGGACAGTGCCCGGCCTCCGGCATGTAGCCTCGCTTCAGGCGGACCGACTGGAACGACCGCTGCCCGACGCGGTGAAACTTCAGGGCCACCGGCCCAAGACCCATCGCTTCACAGACCTCTGACTCTTTCCCGACGCCGATCAGGGTTCCGAGCGCCTGGATGGTCCCCCGGCGGGTGAGGGTGTGGAGGGCCAGGGCATCGTAGCCGTTGAAGACGAGGGCGTAGCCCTCGTAGGGAACCTTCTCGTACCTGACCATATCCATGGCTATCAACCTGCCCAGCCGGTAGGAGAGCTCGGACTCGGAGTAGCCTGTGGCCGGCCTGAGCACCTTGAGCGGCACCCACCGGTAGCGGCGCATGAGGCGTTCAAGGGTGAGCAGGATCCGGAGTTCGTAGGCGTGCAGGGATCGCACGTAATCTGCAGGAACAGGCATCTTCTACACCATTTATGTACCGGCGGGGTAAAAGAATGATCGGGATAGTAATGCAGTGTAGCAAGTGCCGTCGCGACGCGATAATTTATCAGCGATACTCGGGGCTGCACCTCTGCGAGCAGCACTTCATCCGCGATTTCGAGGCGAAGGCGAAGCGGGCAATCCGGGAGCACCGCTGGATCGAGTCCGGCGATCGGGTTGCGGTGGCGCTCTCGGGGGGCAAGGACTCAAGCGCACTCCTCTTCTTCCTCCACCGTCTCCTCAGTAAGCGCCGGGATGTCAGGCTGATGGCGATAACCGTGGATGAGGGAATCGGTGGCTACCGCGACCCGGCCCGGGCACAGGCGATCGCCGATCACCTGGATGTTCCCTGGGTGACGGCTTCGTTTCAGGAGGAGTACGGGGTCACGCTCGACGAGATCGTGGGCCGGAAGGGGGCGGGGCTCTCCTGCTCCTACTGCGGGGTGCTCCGGCGGGCGCTGATGAACCGGGTCGCCCGGGATGAGGGGGTCACGAAGTTTGCCTACGGGTTCAATCTGGATGATGAGGCCCAGTCGGTGCTGATGAACGTCTTCAGGGGTGACGCTTACCGCCTCACCCGCCCGTCGCGGGAGGGGGAGGGGCTGGTCCCCCGGATAAAGCCGTTTATGTACATACCCGAGCGCGAGGTTGCGCTCTACGCCTTCCTCCATGTCGAGGGGTTTGACCTTTCAGGCTGCCCCTACGCGGCCGGCGCCCTCCGGGGGGATGTCCGGGAGATCCTCGACGACTACACCTACCGCCACCCGGCGACGAAGTACTCACTGGTCAACCTGGGCGAGACCCTCAAAAACCCTGAGAAACCACAGGAAGAAGGGCTCCGGGTCTGCGAACGGTGTGAGGAGCCGTGCGGGAGGATATGCCGGACCTGCCAGATCCTCGATGAGATCCGGGGATCAGATGCGCCTCCTGCAGGCAACAGGGTGTGAGATGGCTTATGGGTTTCCGGGTATCGGATATACCAGATTTCCCATGCAATCCTTGCGCTGATGGAAAGCAATGCGTCTCCTCCCCAACCGGGACTCATTCTCGCGCTGGGCCGGCGGTCACTCCCCCCTCTCCTGCGGGCAGACCCCCGTCCTCTCCCGCAGGCGCCTTCCTGCATACCCTGCAAGCAGGACCGAGAACACCCCTGTGATGAAGATGCCGTCGAATATCCCGGCCCCGCCTATGGCGAGGAGTGTTGTTTTGCCTCCGGCAAGCGCTGTGAGCACTGCAGGACTTGCGAGGTTGAGGATGTCTGCGCCGATCAGGGTGCCCATGGCCCCGCCTGCGTAGGCGAGTCCCGGGGCGGTCTGACATCCGCGGGCGAGGAGAAGCCCTACGGCAGCTCCCGCGAGGGGTGAGACATAAAATGGCATGGTGATCCCTATGCCGGGGGTCGGTGTTGCGAAGGTGTAGGCTACGATCGACACGATAGCGATGGCGGCGAGGGCTTTTGGCAGTGAGATTCGTCTTCTTACGACCATTCCAAGCGTCACGAAGAGCGGGATTACGGCCCCGCCCACGTTGACCGCGATGATGACTTCACCTATAGGGATCATCGGGATATTGATGAGGCTCCCGATAAGCGCCCCCGCGGTCACCAGCACCGCCTGATAAAACCCGAACCCGATCGACTCAAAGGCCTCCTCGCTGATGAGGAGGAAGCTGAATATTACCAGAACCGGTATGAGGACAGCCAGGGCGATGATGACCTGCTCCGGGCTGAATGGGACCGGCAGGATCGCGATCAGAGGGAATTCGGTCACCATAGGTTACACCGGGCGAGCTCATCCCATAAATAGGTTAAGCCCAGGATTGATGGTGGAACCTCCCGCCATCAATCGTAAAGAGCGGGCAAATGTTAATGACCCGGGGTTAAATCAGGGGACAAGTACCATATTAAACTTGCAACAAAGATTTTTCATCTATGTTTAAAAATCGAAGTATTCATATATCGATAATAGATATAAGATCATCCAGACAATTTCTTCGTCTAATAGGATAACGAGCATCAGAGCGCAAACATTAGTCAACTACCCCTCCCTGAAGGGAGGGGCTTGTGAACGGCTAAGCAGGACAAAACAGTTAGACTAGGAGGCAAGAAATTGCAGCAGCGTTATGGGCTACAAGAACGGATGGGTGTTTCCCTAGCCTGTCCCTCTTCTGGGCACGCCGAACCCGACGTACCTTTTGGTACTAAGCCTGTTTCGCAACTCCGAAGGGAAATGTTACCCCGGTTTGACCGGGTGGAGGGAATACC
>JAAZIF010000291.1 GCA_012510335.1 Methanomicrobiales archaeon
ATTCCAGAATTTATCAAGTGCGACATCATACTTTCCCCTCCAATACCCATCTCCACACACCGATCGTATCTGCCGTAGACCCTGCACGTAGCTGCTTATTACCTCGTTCTCCGCTCGCATGGATCGCATCTGAAGGCGGCCAAGGCGGAAGGCGATCTTTGTCCCGATAACCCTGATTATCAGGACAAAAAGAAGGCTTACTATTATGATCAGGGCGACCGCGTTCACCGATACGAAAAAGATCGCAGTAAGTATGGTAAGTATGACAATACTTTCTGAAAGTATTGTGGTCGCTGTCTCTAAAAAATGCCTGATCTGAGCCGGAGCCGTCACAACATTATAGAGAACATCGCCACGTTTGTGCTCCACGTAATACTGGTAATCATTGTTGACAAGCTTATCAAAAATTGTCCGTTTTGTCTGAGTTATCACTTTCTTGGTAAGGTATAACGAGAGATATCTGTACACCAGTGAGACGAAGAACGTCAGGAACACGATCAGGATAAACAGGAGAGAAAATATCACGATCGGCGGCAGGGCTATAGAATCCTGTATGAAAGTGTAGAGCGGTTCAAATATCGTGATCTCTGAGCCCTGGAAGTTTATTGTAGCGTTAATAATAGGATAGAGAAGAACGATCTGGATGGTCTCCATAAAACCCTGCAGAATACTTAAAACGAATAGAGCGAAGAGATGGCGCTTATAACCATCACTATAGAAGCGCAAGAGTTTGATGATCTGCTGGAGATCGTCGAGCTTGCCCGCTATCCAGTCGTGAACGGAGGATGTTGGCCGGACCGCCTCAGCATGAGTGGATGTTTTTACGCTTATGTGATCACCAGAGTCAAACTCGATTACCGTTGGTAAAAAGTGCCTGTGTAGTTTTGCGCGAGCTTTAATCGTAGCGGGCTTCCAGAGACCCTATGTACCCCCTACAGAGAGCAGCCATCCTGTCCGCTACATCGGTGTACACAAGGCACCCGATGCAGGTGCCCCCGGAAGGGCAGATCACCCTGTCAACCCCGGCAGGGATCCCGACTTTCTGCCCGGCGCTGTCGATGGTGGTCCATCCTGATGCTGAATCGGTGCTGTTGTTAGAACTGGCATCCTCTATGCGACCGACGGTTGTTGTACATATGATGGCCACCGCGATGACCATGAGTCGAAGAGCACTGATCCGCATGTTGGACATACCTTATCACTACGCAGAACCTTAAAAATATGATCTTTCCTAAGTAGATTATGATAATTTAGATATAATGCTTTCACCTGTAGCATGCCATGGGGCACAGGCGGCATGATCTGGAATTGAAAACCAGAATCTGGATCGCGACGATTCAGGTGCAATCCGCCGGCGACCATAGTACCTCCCGGGTTGGAGGGGGAAATGGGGGTGGTCAGAAGTCTTACCGCGGAAAGTCGGTTGCTCACACCTGCGGCAGATTGATTGCAGAATATGGTGATTTCTGCCGTAGCTGGTGTGGTGTGTTGCGGAGCTCACGGTTCAAACAGGCCGCAGAACCTCGACTGTTGCCGGCTGGCTTTTCGCGAGATAAACCCTGTCTCTGTGCCCCGGCGATCTCCGGTATACCACCACACGAGGAAAAGCCCTCCCCAAAACAACGCCCGGGTGTGGTAAGCCGGCCAGCGAAGCGCCACCCGCTCAGACCGTCGCCCTCCGAAAGACCATAACGCTCACGAGGAGTACCAGGGCCGCACCGATGAGAAGCCCGAGGAGGGTGGTCGCCGGGAATACCCCTGCCTGGAGATCCCGGATCGCATCTATCGCGTAGGATACCGGGTTTAGCCGCGCAATCGCTGCAAGCCAGCCCGGCATCTGGTCATAGGGCATCAGGGCGCTGCTCGTGAAGAAGAGCGGCATCGATACCATCGCGTTGATCGCCGCGTAAGAATCGTGGTCCTCGACCTTGAGGGCGATCGTCGCCATAACCGAGGAGAGGAGTATGCCGAAGATGAAGAGGACGGCGTAGATCGAAGCGATGAGGGCCGGATTGAGGAAGTTCGCCCCGAGCAGGATGGCGATTGCCAGGATAACCGTCGCCTGGATAAGGCCCCGGAGGGTGATGAATAGGATCTTTCCAAAGAGGATGCTCTCCCGGGGTGCGGGCAGCGCGAGGAACTTCTGGAGGTAGCCGAGGACTTTATCGAACATAAGGAGCGATCCCCCCTGGAGGGATGCGCCGAGCATAGTCAGGACCAGGATACCGGGGGCGATGAAGTCGAGGTAGTTATCCGTGAACCGGATCGGAAGAGCGAGGCCGACAAATATGAGCCATGCCGCCGGCAGGATCAATGTGGACAGGACGTTTACCCGGCCCCGGAGCCAGCGGCGAAAATCCCGCTCCATGTAGTACAGCATCCGCTTCATCATCGCCTCCGGAGCATCCGCCGGAACCTTCGATCGTCAAACGCTTCTGTATCATCCGACTCCCCGACAAGGGCGAGGAAGACGTCATCGAGGGTCGGCTGCCGGACCGAGACCGCCCTGACCGCAAGCCCGGCCCTCGCGAACGCCCGGGAGAGGACAGGCCCCATCTCATCACCCCTGTCCGCTTCAAACCGAAACTCGCCATCGGTCCTGCCGAGGAAGGCGACGCCCTCCGGGAGTCCGCCCGGGAGGGGCCCATCAGCCCGGATCGAGACGATATCCCGGCAGACCGACGCCTTCAGCGCAGCCGGGGAATCCGTCGCCACCACCCGGCCGTGGTCGATGATCCCGATCCGGTCGCAGGCGTGGTCCGCCTCATCCATGTAGTGCGTCGTGACAAAGACCGTCATCCCCCGGTCTTTCAGGGCGATGATGTGCTCCCAGATCCTCCTCCTGCCGGCCACATCAAGCCCTATCGTCGGTTCATCGAGGAAGAGCACCGCCGGGTCGTGGACGAGCGCCTGCGCAAGTTCCAGCCTCCTGCGCATACCGCCCGAGTAGGTTCGCACGAGGTCATCCGCCCGGGGTGCGAGATCGAGCATCGCGAGCGCCTCATCCGCGACCTCCCGGGGGCGGGGGACGCCGTAGACTTTTGCAAAGAATATGACGTTCTCCCGGCCGGTGAGTTTCGGATCGACAGCCATATCCTGCGGGACGTAGCTGATCTGCTCCCGTACCGCGAGCGGATCTTTCGTCACCGAGTAGCCGCAGATCGTTGCATCTCCCTCCGTCGGGATAAGAAGCGTCGTCAGCATCTTCACTGTTGTCGTCTTCCCCGAGCCGTTCGGCCCGAGGAGACCGAAGATCTCGCGGTCGATCGCGAGATCGAGATGGTCGACCGCGACGAGGCTCTCAAAGCGCTTTGTAAGTCCTGATGTCTCTATCGTTGCCAAACTACTGCTCCTGCCGCTCCCTATCTTCAGGTACGTGAAGGCTGTATCCATCTTCTCCGGACAGTCGTACTCCGGCCACGTGAATGCCGTATCAGGATTTCAGATGTCAGGATCCCCCATTACCGGATCCCCGGTCATGGAGATGTGGTATCCTTTGAGCGCACGGTCCATTCGCTGCCCCGGCGGAGCGGTCACGACTCGCCTCCGGGAATGTACTGATCGAGAAAGAGAAAAACTTTTACACAATGTCACAGATGCTTATCATGGTACAACGCACTTATCCCGGACATACCCTCATAGGAAACGTCGCGACCACGAAGCGGAAAGCAAAGAACGAGGTCATTCGGCAGCTTAAGCAGGAACGGGAGCCTGACCCTGGCGCAGAGTCATGGCTCATAATGTTCCAGGGAGAACGCCTGCCCCTGTACTGGATAATCCTCCTTGTAAAGAAGAACGCCACGCTGAAATCTATAGACTCTGAACTCAGGGATATCTGGCTTGAGTGTTGCGGGCATCTCTCTGCTTTCACGATATACGGTGAGGATTACACGTCCTTCCCCGACGATGAGTTGGGGGGGAAGAGTATGAACACCCGCATTGGAAAACTCTTTTCTGTGGGTCTGGAGGGTGAGTACATATACGACTACGGTGACTCCACATACCTCACCTTCAAGGTGCTCGATCTCGTCCCGTTCAACCCGAAAGGCAGAAAGAGTGTGGAGGTCGTCGCCCGGAACGATCCGCCTGAGATCCCCTGCTCCATCTGCGGAGAGCCGGCAACCGAGATCTGCCTCGAGTGCCTCTACGAAAAAGATGTAGAAGATCCCTTCTTCTGTGACGCCTGCTTCGAGAAGCA
>JAAZIF010000292.1 GCA_012510335.1 Methanomicrobiales archaeon
ATCCCGGCATTCATGCGCAAGGGATTCGCTGAAGGAACCCGGTTGCTCATCATCAGGGATGGAGAGCGCTTCATCATAAGATCGCTTGATGAACTGGAGCCGGAGCTGAAGGAGGATGTTCTCTTTGCAGATAGGACAGAGGGGGAGCTCCAGGAATTTAAGATGGGCAGATTCACCCGGAAGAGTAATGCTGATTTTATTCGCGATCTCGAATCGTGGTGACCGTTGCCTGCGGTGCATCATTTGAGAAGACCCTCGACAGCAGGACGAAGGCCCGGTTGAAAAAGATAGAGATCAGGGGGCCTCCTGCCGGCGGTGGATGGCACCCCGGGTTTTATGGGCCGGGAAACTCCCCTTCTGTTATGCAGATCAGTTCCGGCGTCAGATCAGGATCCTGCAACATCCCAAGTTCCCCCTCATTCTCAATATAGAGGTCGATCGCCTCCCAGATACTATCAAGTGCCTCCTCCGGTGTATCGCCGCAACCGGCAACCTCGAGCTCCGGGCATCTGAGACGTACACTCCTTCCTCCTCCTGGGTCAGAACAGTCAATCGCATCTTCGCCAATTCCATCACCCGCAACCACTACACAGCTCGCCGGCCGGCTATAACGTCCTTCTTCTCGTGGAGGTTGTTTGGCAGGAGTGAGATCGTTGGCGCTCCCCCCACCACCCCCGGCGCAAAGCAGAAATCCTCTGCAGAACAAACAGACGCTCATGCCTGAAAAAAAGAAAGAGAACTTTGCCGAAGAGGTCATCGACCCCCGCGACCTCGTCGCCTACCAGCCCGGCTCGATCGTCAGCCGGATGCTCGTCTACACGAAGTCGGGCACGATAACGATCTTCGCCTTCGACGAGAACGAGGGTCTCTCGGAGCATACTGCACCCTACGACGCCATCCTCCAGGTTCTCGACGGGGAGGCGCTCATCACCATCACCGGCACTGAGTACCCCATGAAGGCGGGCGACCTGATCATAATGCCGGCACACAAACCCCACGCGGTTCACGCCGTCACCCGGTTCAAGATGATGCTGACGATGATCCACGCCTGACCGGGCTTGTGCAGCCCGGGGCACCGGGTTTCTTATAAGGGGGTGACCAGACAATATTTTAGAACGGACTCAAAAAACTCCTATTTGAAGGCGTATTCCACAATCGGCCCGCCGGGAGTCCGGCCGTGGCCGGGCTACGCCTGATCCGGTAAAAACAGGATGATGATGGCAACCTCCCCCGGAGATACGACGGCGTGGCACGCCCTCACGGCAGATGGTGTAGCCGGGGAGCTTGCATCACCGCCGGAGGGTCTCACGGAGGCTGAGGTTGCCCGGCGGCGGGAGGTCTTTGGGACGAACACCCTCCCCCGGAAACGCCCTCCGACGATCCTCGAGGTCTTCCTCCGGCAGTTTGCAAGCCCGCTCATATACGTCCTCCTCGCGGCCGGGATCATATCGATCCTCTTTGCCGATCCCACCGATGCGGTCTTCATATTCGCCGTCATCCTGATCAACGCCATCGTAGGAACGATCCAGGAGGCGAGGGCGGAGAGGAGCGCAACAGCCCTCCAGCAGATACTCAGGGTCCACGCGCGGGTGAGGCGGGACGGCCGCGAGACGACCGTTCCGGCCGAAGACCTGGTTCCCGGCGATCGCGTCGCCCTTGAATCGGGCGACCGCATCCCGGCAGACATCCGTCTCCTCCGGGCCAGAACGCTTGAGGTCGATGAGTCGCACCTGACCGGTGAGTCCCGGGCGGTCGGGAAGAACCCGGACCCCGTCGACGAATCCCTCTCCCCGGGTGACCGCCAGAACATGCTCTACGCCGGTAGCACCATCATGCGCGGCCGGGGCGCCGGGATCGTGGTCGCGACGGGCCAGCACACCGAGCTCGGGCAGATCGCTCTGAC
>JAAZIF010000293.1 GCA_012510335.1 Methanomicrobiales archaeon
ACTCGGCGGGCTCGTCTACATCCTGGCCCTCCTCCGGATTGACCGGGGCATCCACGACGAGCTGAAGGAGCTTATACAGAAACTCGGTATCCCGTGGCCCGAAGGGCTCTGATGGTTATTAACCATCCGGAATCGGCAGCAGCTCATCCCCTGCTTCAGAGGAGGTGAAGCGCCACTCTCATGATGCAGACATCACTTCAGGGAAGTGTCTACAGGCGCATCAACCCGGTGCCTCTCAGGGCCCGTGCTATAGCAAACTTGATGTTCGATGATGCCCGGTAGATAGTGTCGCCAGGGGATCTCCTACCGGTATGATGACCGATTACGTCGTTTTGACCTGGAACAGCGCTTCAACGCTTGAACTTGCGCTCTCCTCAATCCAGGAATATGGGTGTCCGGACAGGATCATCGTCGTCGATAAGCACTCGACGGATAGAACCACAGCGATCGCAGGGGAGTACGGCTGCGAGATCATGTCATCGGATGCCAGTCTCGGCGCCGCAAGGAGGATCGGGGCACGCGAGGCGCGGACAGATCTCAATCGCATTTGTAGATTCCGATGTGGAGCTCCTTCACGGGTGGGAAGAGATCCTGCAGGCCTGCGCCGACGGACGATATCCTGACGCGGGAGTAATCGGCGCGATCTACAGTGAGAACTATATTCAACCGGCAACCGAACCGATATCACTCCTCGGGGGTAACGGGGCATTCGGCTGCTGTGTGACCTTCCAGGATCATTTACTGGCATGTACCGCCCTTGATTCCCTCTCCGGTGGGGAGGATGCACTCTACGCCGAATATCTGGCGGAAAAGAACCTGCGATGGTATATCCTGCCCGTCTACGTCAACCATCACCGGGAGCTCGGGAATGTCCCGAATGGTTTGAGATGGCGCTGGCTTGGTGCCGGCCTCCGGCGACGAAGAGGATTTCGGATCTCGATATGCAAATCCATCCTCGGTGGAGCGGTCGTCGGGCTTAAGATGAATGATCTTGACATCTCCTACCGGGAAAACCTTACCCTGCGGCTGAACTACTTCATCGGCTACATGCTCCCCGGCAGGTACTTCGAGATCGACAGGGGGAAGAGGTGACAGGCCCCGGCACCTCCTGGCGATCTCGACAATGAAACTTCACGCCAAACGTTTCAGGCGCGCTGTTGTTATGAGATCGTCTGCCCGATCCCCTGTATCAGGATCTCCCCTCAGGGTAGTCTCCGGCAGGTCTCAGTGCTCGATCTTTCTGATATGCTCGATGGCACTCTCGGCCAGCCTCTCCCTCCCCTGCAACCCGGCGACATCGCGTATCGCCTCAAGCATATGTACGGAATCCTCAAGAAAACTCAGGATATCCGCGGGATAGAGGTCGATCCCGTATTCTTCGAGGAGGTGGGCGCTGATCTGGCGGTGATCGAGCCCCATCTCCCGGAACTCTATGATCGTGAGGGTGAACTTCCGCTCCGGGCACCCACAGAAGGGGGCGCTCTTGCACTTACAGTTCATGAAATCGCGGAAAATTGCCAGGAGCTGCTCGCGCATCCGGCGATCGAGCCCCTCGAAGTTGATCGCCCGTCCGAGGGACTCAAGGAACGCACCTGAAAAAACATGATCGGGGAGCCGGAACCCCGCCGCCCGCTCCAGCTTACGTGCCGCCCGGAACCTGGCCCTGTCCGCGATCACGACGTATCTCCAGGCACCTCATCGAACTTCGCAAGAGACTTCATGGCGTTGCTCATGGTATCGATCTCGATGAGCCACTCATCGAAGAGGCCGGGGTTCTCCATATCATCCTTGATGTACCTCGCGCAGCAGGTGGCGCCGTCGATCACGGCGGCCCCGATATTCGCCGCAACCTCAAGCGCTTCCTCGAGATCATCCTCATCGAGGGCCCGGCCTTTCTTCACGAGTGTCTTGATGTCCTTATCAAACCCGCCATCGAGGTACCTCCGGCAGGCGGTGAAGAGCACAAGCAGGGAGAGCTGGAGCGACCCGATTATATCCTCAAGCTCCCCATCTGGAAGCCCGGCCATAACGACCAGCTCCACTTCGTTGAGCTTCGCAGTGGCCTCCTCCTTCGTGAGCCGGTCGTTCTGGTAGAGGCGGATGATCTTTAAGACGGAGAGGGTGATATCCTCGGCGAAGGCGTATAGCATCTGCTCTCCTTCTGAGACCTCTTCTCCCTCGGCGGGCTCGAAGTCAGCGCCCTCCAGTGTTGTTATCCAGTTGTCCCAGCGCTCCTGGTTGTAAAAAATATAGAAGAGTTTCATGGGTTCTGCCTGTTTGGCTTTTGCTTTCTTTGCCATCAGTACACATTCGTAGTGCCCCTTTTAAAAATTATTTGCTCTTCGGGCAGGGGTCCAGAATTAGCGCGATCCTGCGAAGATTCATCTAGAGCAAACGAGCATACGCTAGAACAGATGGCAGGAGTTTCCGGGCTTGACGAAGTCCTCAGATCCTCCGCGCCCTTTGTGATCGCGCTCTCGGGGGGGACGGATAGCTCGGTTCTGCTCGCCGGCGCCCGGAGGTGCGGGGTCAGGGCGATCGCGGTCAGCGTCGATACAGGCCTCACCCCCCCGGGAGAACTCGCGGCAGCGCGGGAGAGTGCGGACCGCCTGGGCGTCCCGCATGTCACTATACCACTTGATATGCTCACCCTCCCCGAGGTCCGGGAGAACCGGCCCGACCGGTGCTATGCCTGCAAGCGGGCGATGATGGAGGCGATCATCTGCGAGGCAGAGCGGCGGGGGTGCCGGACGGTCATCGACGGAACCCATGCTGACGACCGGCCTGGAGTGCGCCCGGGGATACGGGCGCTCCGCGAACTTGGCGTCAGGAGCCCGTTTGTGGAGTGCGGCATGGGGAAGGCGGATATCGAGGCGCTTGCGGCGGAACTCGGTGTGGCTGTACGCCCGCCATCGGCATGCCTTGCGACCCGCATACCCGCCGGCGAAGCGATCACGCGGGAGTCTCTCGCGCTCGTGGGGGCGGCCGAGGCCCTCATCGCGCGGGAGATCCCCGGTACCGTGCGGGTCCGGTGCAGCGGTCGCAGCGCTACAATCGAGGCAGACCCGGCGCACCACCGGAGGCTTGAGCAGCTGATCGGCGCCGTGAAGGATCTCGGGTTCTCCGGGGTGGTTATCGCCCGCGAGGGCTACAGGGAGGGAGGTGCGGATCCGTGGACGCGGTGATGGTCAGGTACGGCGAGGTCTTCCTCAAGAGCGAGCCGGTGAAGCGGCGGTTCATATCGATCATGACCAGGAACATAAGGCTTGCCCTGGAGGCCGAAGGGCTCTCCCACCAGATCGAGACTCCCCGGGGGAGGATCCTGATCTCCGGCGATGAGCCTGATCGTATCGCTGAGGTGGTCACAAGGACGTTCGGTGTGGTGAGTGTCAGCGTCTGTAAGATGACCACGCCTGATATCGCCGGGATCTCTGCTGCTGCAGTGGAACATGCAGAGCGCCACCTCCGCCCCGGAATCTCGTTTGCAGTCCGGGCGCGCCGGTCGGGCGTCGAGGGGTTTTCCAGCCAGGAACTCGCGGCGGCGGTCGGCGCGGCAGTCCTTGCCCGGATCCCCGGGGCCACGGTGAACCTGACGGCACCTGAGTACGAGATCTTCGTGGAGGCCCGGGAGTTCGGCGGAATCGTCTACGATGAGAAGGCTGAGGGGCCAGGAGGGCTTCCCTACGGAACCCAGGGGGAGGTGATGGCCCTGCTCTCGGCCGGCATCGACTCACCCGTAGCGTCGTGGCTGATGATGCGCCGGGGATGCCTGATGGTTCATATACATATGGGGAGCGGGCGGTTCTTCGGGGCAGATTCTGAGAGATGCGTCCTCC
>JAAZIF010000041.1 GCA_012510335.1 Methanomicrobiales archaeon
ATCGTTCCGGTGGTGGCGATGATCCGCGCCCCGAGACGGTCCGAGAGCTTCCCCATGTAAGGCCCGAGCACGCTCCCCGTGACGTAGCCGGGTGTGAGCAGGAGTGCGGCATCCAGTGGCGAGAGCCCGCGGATCCCCTGGAGGTACATGGTGATGAGGAATACGACCGCAAGATAGCCGAGGCTCTGGAAAAACGCAGCGAGAAGGCTGTATTTGAGTATCGGTCTGCTCAGGCTCTCAAAGCTGATCGTGGGGGTTCTGGTATGCATCTCATGCCAGACGAATACAAGGATGAGGACGAGGCCCAGGGGTGCGAGGGTCATCGAGAGCGTTGTAAGGCCATTTCCGGCAAAGTCGACCGCAGCATATGATATGAGCGATAGGCCGGCGGTGAGGAGGGTCATCCCGGCGAGGTCGAGGGATGCCGGCGTCCGGGTCGTGTCCTTGAGGTAGCGCGTTCCGAGGTAGAGGGCGACGATGCCGATTGGCACGTTTATGAAGAAGATATACTCCCATCCGATGAACGTGGTGATGACTCCGCCGAGCACGATGCCGAGCGTTGCACCGACCGTCCAGCCCAGTGAGTTGTAACCAAACGCCGCCCCGCGTGAGCCGGGTGGGAATATATCGGCTATGATGGCGCCGGAGTTCGCCTCCATGAGGGCCCCGCCCACGGCCTGGACGCCGCGGAAGAGGATAAGCGCCGTTATGGTCGCGGAAATGCCGCAAAAGAACGAGCTGGCGGTGAATATGCCAAACCCGAGGTTGAACATGCGGGTCCGGCCGAATATATCCCCGAGCCTTCCGAGCTGGACGGTCAGTGCCGCCACTATCAGGAGGTAGATGAGTATGACCCACATGGTGGTGAGAAGATCCGCGTTGAGCTTCTCCGCGATGACGGGATAGGCCAGGATGACGATGGTGCTGTCAAGGGCACCCATCAGGGTGCCGAGCACGAGAATGGAGAGCCTGATCTTCTGCAGCCGTTCCATATTCGTAGGTTTTGTTTTTCTGCATATTGTATGCTTCGTTCGTGCTGTCTCTGATGAATCCTGCTACCAAATTTGTAGATTTTGTTTTTCCATGAAAATGGGATCGGAAATTTTCATTGGTGAAGCATGATGCTACTCGCATCATAGGGGTTTTCCTGAATATAGTATGTGCTGGTATCGCTCAGGATATTCTGTTGTCGGGTGCGCTGAAAGTGATTTTGAGGTGTAGCCGGGGGCCGGGGTTGACCGGTTATTTCTTCTGGGAACTACTTTTAGGAGGGTGTGGATGTCATGGGATTTTTGCGCGCCGGCCGCTCTCGTGGCGCCCCGGGGGGGGACGGTGCCGGCGGGGGAGGAGGATCCCGGGGGATCAGGTATTTGATTATATTCCAATGAAAATGGGTGTTTTTGAGGGGGTATGATCTAATGAAAACAAACATTTATGCTTGAGTATACTCCAACAAACCATATGACCTCGATCCTCGATCTCCTGGTCGCCCTCAATCCCTGGTGGAGCGGGAAGCCTTTTGAAGCAGGTATACGGCGGGAGAGATACTTTACGAAGATCGGGAAGTACCTTGAGACCGGGGAGATCGTTGTCCTTACCGGAGTGCGCCGTTCGGGCAAGACGACGCTTATATTCCAGGTAATCGACGACCTTATCCGCAACCGCCGGGTCGATCCTCGATCGATCCTCTTCGTGAACTGTGACGAACCGGAGATCGCCCGCCTTGATGATCCGCTTGAGGCGATACTTGAGACCTACCGCAGAGACGTGTATGCCGGTGACGCGGTCTACCTCATCCTTGATGAGATCCAGACTATTGAGGGATGGGAGCGCCGGGTGAAGTCGCTCTACGACCGGAAGCAGTTCACGCTTATTATATCCGGCTCGACGTCGTACCTCCTCGACTCGAACCTCTCGACGCTCATCGCCGGGCGGTACCTCCCGGTCCATGTCTACCCGCTCGATTTTGCGGAGTATGTGGTCTTTTCCGGCGAGGATCTGCCGGCAGATCCCGTCACGCTCACGGCGGCGAGGTATCGGCTTCTGCACCTGCTCGGTGAGTATCTTCGTGAAGGGGGGTTTCCGCAGGTTGTCCTCCAGGGGGACAAGACGATCCGGCGGGACCAGCTCGCGGCATACTACGACAGTATCGTCTATCGCGACATCGTGCGAGCGAGCGAGGTGCGAAACCAGAGGGCGCTCGGTGATCTGCTCGCATACTGCATGACGAACATAACCTCGCTCTACTCTTACCGGAGCCTCCAGGAGATGCTCGGCATTGACTTTGCGACCATCAAGGAGTACCTCTACTACGCAGAGAAGGCGAAGATCCTCTTTGAGGTCCAGTATTTCAGTTACTCGCTAAAGGTCCAGAGCAGAAACAACAAAAAGATCTACTGTATCGACAACGGTCTCCGGAATGCCGTATCATTCCGGTTCCCGGAGGATGAGGGGAGGCTTGCGGAGA
>JAAZIF010000042.1 GCA_012510335.1 Methanomicrobiales archaeon
GGCCCACTTCGTCTTCAACCTCGGCGGGGTGCTCCTGATCCTGCCCTTCATAGTGCCGTTCACCGGGCTTGTGACAACCATCGGCGGGACCGAGGCACAGATGGTGGCAAACGCCCACCTCACATTTAACCTGATCATGGCAGCGGTCTTCCTCCTCTTCATCGGGCGGTTCGGGCGGCTCGTCGAGCGATTAGTGCCGGGGGACGAACCCGAGATCCTTATGCGGACACGCTACCTCGATGACGGCATCCCCGATGATACGCACCAGGGTTTTGAGCTCGTCCAGAAGGAACTCGGGCACGCCCATGAGGTGACGCTCAACCTCTTCCGGGCGGTGATGACATACCTCGCCACGTCGAAGGAGGCGGACTACCAGATGGTCGAGAGGCTCAAAGATCTGAGCAGCCACCTCGATGGGAGGATCGAGCAGGCCCTCCGGGAGATCTCTGCAAGACATCTCTCGGAACAGGAGTCGACCGAGATGGTATACCTCGTCCGGATGTCAAACGAACTCGAGCGGCTCGGGTACCTCGGGGTGGATCTCGGGAAGTTCTTCCGCAGGGCGGCGCGGAACGGAAACGGTGCCTCCACCGCCCTGGTGCAGAAGACAGAGACCGTCTACCGGATCCTCGATGAGAACATCGTCGGGCTCGGGCGCCTCTTCCCGGGGATCCAGGATACGACCGTCATGGAACTCCGCGCCCGGGACGTTGAGCTCCAGTTCGCCATCAACCGGCACTACCGCGAACAGCTCATCAGTCTCCGGGGGGAGGGCGATCACGGGGACAGCCGCTACCTCGAGGTTCTCTCTATAGTCGAGGCGGCGAACGCCAAGGTGCGGGATCTCAGGAAACTCGCCGAACAGTACTCCACCCAGGGGGGGAGCGAACCGGCACCGCTCCAGGCAGGCGGCGACCACGACCGGGCCCTTTAGCGCTGCCGGCCACATTCCGCCGCCCCGGGCATTATCGGCGATGGTTATTGCCGCGATCTCCCCCGGGATCCTGCTACGGACACCCGGCACCGCTGTCATGATGAGAGGGGATTTTCAGAACTCCAGAGAGACGCAACGGGCTCCCTCCTCAACCGCAAGGTTTATTACCCGAATATACACCATTAATCATGTTAAATCTGGAAGTGACCATACAGGAACCGGGCGCCAGTAACCTGTGCCCCTGGCGGTCATTGACACTCGCTGCCGATGACCGGTGTATGGCAGCACGACCGAGGACCGATCGGTCTTGTATCGAGAGGCCCCTGTGACCCGGCACTTTTGCACGGCATCAGAACCTTCCCCGGGTTCTGCCGGAGCAAATTGATAACGATTAATTGTGTAGGAATGAGGAGAGATGAGAGAGAAATTTGCTGTCAAACTGGAAGAGAAGCGTTACCTTCCCGATCCCCGGTTTAAGGCAACCGCCTGGATGCCAGATTACGATGAGGCGTGCCAGGAACACATGCGTGACCCGGATGCGTTCTGGGACCGGATCGCCCGCGAGCTGGCCTGGTTCAAGCCCTGGGATCAGGTTCTGGAGTGGAACTACCCTTACGCGAAGTGGTTTGTCAACGGAAAACTCAACATCACCTACAACTGCCTGGACCGCCACGTCAACGGTGACCGGAAGGATAAGCCGGCGATAGTCTGGCGCGGGGAGCAGGGAGAGGAGCGGAGGCTGACCTATGAAGACCTCTACCATGAGGTGATGCGGTTTGCAAACGGCCTCGCCAGTCTCGGTGTCGGGAAGGGTGACCGTGTCTGCATATACATGCCGCTCGTCCCCGAGCAGGTCATAGCGATGCTCGCCTGCGCCCGTATAGGGGCCGTCCACTCGGTCGTTTTCGGGGGGTTCGGGGCCGGCGCGCTTGCGATGCGGATCAATGACGCGAAGGCAAAGGTTCTCATAACCGCTGA
>JAAZIF010000294.1 GCA_012510335.1 Methanomicrobiales archaeon
CATGAAGGCAACGACATGTTCAGTCCGCAGGTACTAACGTCCGATGCCTTCCGCTGAGCTCAGACGAAATCCAGAGTTGCGCACCAGAAATGCCTCATGCCTCCCCCCCCGACACAGGGTAGAAATCATTATGTCTAATGGGAGACTAATATATAGAGGTAACACGGCTTGCCAAGGTGGCGGAGCGGCCACGCGGTTGACTGCAGATCAACTACACCCCGGTTCAAATCCGGGCCTTGGCTTCCATCCGGTTTCCGGATGCCTGGTAATAGCGGCCATAGCAGAGGGGAAACACCTGGACTCATTCCGAACCCAGAAGTTAAGCCCTCTCACGTACCGGGTTGTACTGAGGTGCGAGAGCCCTCGGGAAGTTCGGTTCGCTGCTATTACCTCTCTTTCATTATTATTCTGTGAGCGACGGCTCTCTTTTTCATGCCGCGCGTTTCGATGGCTTTCTCCTGATACCCTCGGGGTTTCTTTGTTAGATCAGGGTTTGCATCCGGTTGCTGTACCGCGCGAGATCACAAATACCGTTCAGTAACCTTCGCCCTCCCTTGCGTGAGGTTCTATTACCGCTTCATGTGAGGGGTGCGTTGTGTCTGCCGGCACGTATCGCTCAAGTCTTTTGCGTTGAGGCGCGAGAAGCCACAGTGCCTGCCCCGGTATGCCTCTAGAATAGCCTGACCGACACCCTACAGCGGTATCGCATCAAGGTTCCATCCGGCCTGATGCTGATGATGGAGGTCATCATAATGGTTATGGATATCGGCATCAGGCTCGATCCCTCGTTCAACTTCGACCAGAGGATCCGGCCGTATCTGACCAGGATCATCGCAGAGCAGCGTTCCTCTCCTGAGGCAATGGCTGATGCGGCGTGGTCGCTCGTGGATGCGGTCGAAGGAGTGCTCTCAATACCGGGGAACGTAAACGAGACGCTGAAGGCTCTCTCGGAAGGAGCCATAGCGTTTGGGCTTGTGAGGATACCGACCTTGTGAGGATCGTCGACGTAATCGACAGGACAGGCGACAAACAGACTCATCGTAGGGCTGGTGGTCGCCGCGATCGTCGTTGGCTCGTCGCTGGTTCTCAGGGCCACCGATCTCCCGATTGCAGTGCTGGTCGGGTTCTATGCGATCTATGATATCCTCAGGCATGGCAGGATCTTCCGGCGATGAGGGGCAGTGAGCCGCAGCGGGAACCATGCCCAGCCCCACCTATGGCCCCGGTGGGTCGAGGAGGACGAATCTCCTGCCCCCCAACGGGAGGGAGCTATCTCCTCCCGGTGGCCTTGAAGAAGGTGTAGCAGAAGACACCGTCCGGCTCTGCGGTGCGGTAGAGGTCACGTATGCCCTGTTCCCAGTCATCCCGGTTCATCATCCCCCGGCGCACCGCGTCGTCCCCGACGCCCTCGACCATGGCGGTAAAGGTCAGCCGCGTGAAACCCAGAACAAGGTCCGGCCGGGACGCATCCACGTAGACCATCCGCGGGGAGACGTGGACATCGCGGTACCCGGCGCCGGTGACAAGCGGGTAGAGCTCCCGCCCGATCAGGGCGTTGCCGCCCATCTCTCGCTGGAGGTTGACGAGGCATCCGATGGCCCGGCGGGCGTGGATGCTATCCGGATGGAAGTATGCCGAACCGTGGTCCCCCTCGATCGCAGTGATTGTGCCGCCTTCCCGGAGCAGCAGGCGGAGGCGTTCGAGCGCAAGGAGTGGCTCCGTCAGGTGTTCGAGGACAAAACAGAGGAAGATATGATCGAAGCTCCCCGGTTCGTACGGGAGATCAAATATATCACCGGCCTCGAGGGTGACGTTCCCGAACCCCCCGGCAAGAACGCGCTGCCTGGCCTCGTCGAGCGAGGCCTCGGATATATCGATCGATGTTATATGGGCATCGGGGCTGTTTTGTGCCAGGATCACCGTCTGGGCGCCGGTCCCGCACCCGGCTTCAAGCACCCTCGAGCCTGCCGGATACCGGGTGTCGCCGTGGAGGAGACCGGTCAGGGTCTCTGCCTGGTCACGCAGTCGCTCCGATTCTCGTTCTGTGTAGCCGTGAACGTATCTTCTGCTGCTCATGCCTCTGCATATCTCTGTAGCATGAATACGGTATTAAGCGTAACCCGCGGTGGCAGGGAGACCGGCGGCGCAGGACCGGTCACGGGCCTGTGGGAAGCCTGGGGGGGACTCTGTCCGGGGAAGAGCGGGGTATGAGGAGCGTAACTGTTTCACATGGACGGTTCCGGCAAAAAAAGAGTCGCCTGATCGCTCAGCGTGCAGCCATCGGCATCGCGCTCTTCTTCGCCTCTTCGTAACCGTTGCCGATACCCGATAGGTCACTGCTGCTCATCTTCTGCTGCATCTCGGGGAAGATATGTTTCTCCTCCTCGCTGATGTGATGCTGCACGTTCTCCATAATAACCGTTATCTTAGCTACCCAGACATCTTCCTCCGATGTGGATACTCTGTCGAGCTGGGACAAGAGCGTCTTGACCGCGCTGTGCTCCTCGATCGCCTCAAGGATTATCTCCTTCATCCCCGGATCCATGAGTCTCGGGTATACGGCCTGCTCCTCCCCTACCATGTGCGGTATGAGGTTTTCCTTCAAGGTGCTGTACTTCTGTTCCCGGTTGCCCGTGCCCTTGCTCGAGAGTTCTGAGAGTTGTGAGAGCACCATCTCGTGCTCCTGCTTCAGGGTATCGATAACATTCTGTGCCATCGAGTCACTCCCCCCGCTCTTGCGGGGAGGGCATGAGGGCCGGGTCGACTATATATACATTATGCGGAGTTGCATCCCGCGGCCTCTCCTCTCGTTCCGGCAACGATATCCCCGGATGGATGGCGTATCGTGCCGATCCCCTGTGTGTCGGTGACGGTTCCGGTGCATCTGCACGAAGAAACGGGAGTTACAGCAAAGGCCAGTGGAAGAACGGGGATTATCACACCATAGATCAAACAATGATAATTCCTGCAGCTTACCCTGGCACATCTGCTGACGAAGTACCCCGGCAACATTTATGCCGCGGTGGCACCCTTCCACAATCCCCAAAAGGCGGAGAGTGTCTGTGTTGGAGAACA
>JAAZIF010000295.1 GCA_012510335.1 Methanomicrobiales archaeon
AACATGCATGACTACCTCCTCTGTTTCACCGACAGGGGAAGGGTCTACTGGCTGAAGGTCTACGACCTCCCCGAGGGGCAGCGGACGAGCAAGGGCAAGGCCGTTGTCAACCTCTTAAACCTTGGAGGCGATGAACGGGTGACCACGGTTATACCGGTCCGGGAGTTTGATTCCGACCACTACCTCTTCTTTGCGACGAGGGCCGGGACGGTTGTGAAGGTGGCGCTCGACGAATTCTCGCGGCCCCGGCAGACCGGGATCAACGCCATCAACCTGCGTGACGGCGACGAGCTCGTGGACGTGAAGGTGACGGACGGGGATATGGAACTGATCCTGACGACGAGGTTCGGGCAGAGCCTCCGGTTCCACGAGGAGGCCGTCCGCGCGGTCCGCAGGAACGCAATGGGGGTGCGGGGGATCCGTCTCCGCCACGGCGATGCCCTGCAGGCCATATCCCTGGTCGAGAAGGACCATCTCCTCACCATCACCGAGCAGGGTTATGGCAAGCGGACGGAGTTTGACGAGTTCCGCGGTCACGGCAGGGGTACGATGGGCGTGCGCAACATCATCGCCGACGCCCGTAGCGGCGGTGTCATAGGATCGAGGGCGGTCTCTGACGGTGACGAGATCATCGTGATGAGCGCATCCGGCATCGTCATCAGGACGAGGGTTGAGGAGATCTCGATCCAGAAACGGAGCACCCGCGGTGTCCGGATCATGAAGCTCGACGATGGCGACCGCGTCATCGGGTTTACAATTCCTGGCTCCGACGGAGAGGGTGAGGAGTGAGCAACTCCTCTCTCTCGTGTCTGCATCCGCAAGGTTTCCCGGAACCATGATCGGTGCCGGACCTGCCAGAGATCGGCGTGCCCGCGCAGCACCTTTGCGGCATCCCGGCAGATCCGGGCGTATCAGAACGTCGGTTTCCTGAAGTACTTAAGCGCACCCGGTTTATGCCGCTCAACTTCCCTGAAGAAATACTCTGCAAGCTCCGGGTCGGAGTCGTAGATCGCCTGCTGCAGGGTGCGCATCAACCATCCCCGGATCTCCTGATCCTGATCGACCGTATTCATCACGACGACGACCGCCTCGTCCACATCCTTCATGTCATTCCAGCGATAGACCATAAAAATCACTTCCGGGAGGGAGATACCCGCCCCACCTATAAAGCGTTTACGGGCATCCCGCTCCGGGTGGCCCCGTGCAGGGCTGCTGATCCAGTCCGGTCGGAGCGGGAAATTTATCGGGGTTGAGGGAGAGAATGGGAGTGAGAATGAGGTACACTGTATGGTATATCGTACGACAATTCATGTAGATACGCACGGGGAAGGGGAGATCGTCAACCTCACACCCCGGGTTGAGCAGGCGATCACGGCAAGCGGGGTGCGGGAGGGACTTGTCAACATCTTCGTCATGGGATCGACCGCCGCCATCACCACAATCGAGTATGAACCGGGTGTGCTCTCGGACCTCAACCGGGCGCTCTCGGTCATAGCCCCGGCGGATATCCCCTATGCGCATGACGCGGCATGGGGGGATGGGAACGGGCGATCCCATGTCAGGGCGGCGGTGATCGGGCCATCGGTCTCCGTCCCGGTGATCGAGGGCAGGCTTGCCTGCGGCACCTGGCAACAGATCGTCCTCCTCGAACTGGATGTGCGCTCAAGCCGCAGGCGAACGATCTACGTCACGATCCTCGGGTGATCGCCGGGGAGGGAGTTTGTGATCCCGGCGGCGAGCAGAATAAAACAGCGATTGCTATAACCTGGATGATGATATTCTGCTCAATTTTCGCCGGAATCGTTCAAGAAGAATAAGCTGTTCAGTCGAGAGGCACCGTCTCGAGTTGTGATACCAGTTCCCATATGCGGGTCCGTGCATGGACCGGCATGTTCGGATCGTTGCTGATCTCATCGATCAGGGAGATTGCGGTTGCGGCGCGAAGGCCGATACTCCGGGACTCGTCCTGGAGGACTGATTTTGTCTCATCAGCGACACGCCTGATGTTACGTGGAATGGTGGAATCTTCGTTGATATTTTGCAGCATCTGGATGCAGGTTCGTATTGTCTCATCTGGATTTGTCATTGACTCACCCCTCTATTATTTAGAGGCATCCGGACATATATAACTTGATTGAGGGAGCTGGGCGAAGTGGCGACTGATAAGCCTGACGAAGTTATGGCCGGGTATCTCCTCAAAGGAGGAAAGATGCTTGCCAAATCCTGTAAAGTCTGCGGATATCCCTTATTCGAGTATAAGGGAGAGATCCAGTGTGTTATCTGCCCCCTGGAAGAATCCGGTGAACCTTTTACCGAACCGGAACCGGTCCCGGTTCCCCGGCCACCGGTGCAGCCCCTCGCGCCGGCCACAGCCCGGCCGCGAGACCAGGTTATCTCTGAACTCGAGGAGGCGGTCATCCATCTCTGTGAGCGCATCAG
>JAAZIF010000296.1 GCA_012510335.1 Methanomicrobiales archaeon
GAACCTCTCCTCCTCTCTCCTCGCCGGGGGGCACCCCTTTAGCGGTCAGCTCCTGAACAGAACCCCCGTGCCGACTCCGGAAGTGATTGACGATCCGGCCATCCCTGACGAAGACGTGGCCGAGAACAGCACGCCGATCATGCCCGAATACGATGACGACGAACTGGCAGGGCTGATCGAGAACAGCAGCGTCTCGCTCATGCTGCTCTCCCTGCAGAATACCTATGCCCTCTATTCCTGGGATGAGCTCTCAGTGAGGGAGAACGCTGCATCTCTCCATGCGCTTGCAAAAAAGATCCTCGACGAGGCGGAGGGGCTTGAGGTCTCGGATCTCCAGGAGCCTGTTAAGGCCGAGTTTACCCGTTCTCTGGAGTCATACGTGGCAGCCAGTGAGATGCTGCAGGGAGGCGCCCCCTTAAACAAAACCCGTGTGGATGCAGCCCTTGATGAGCTCCATCGGGGATCGAGCTCCCTGAGCAGGGTATTCGAGAGCCTGGACCGCCCGGTGCTGCATCTACCGCAGGAGGTTGTCGAGGTCAGCTTCTCCGGATCCGGTCGAACCGGCACCGGAGAGGAACTGGCGCTCCTGCAGCGGTACCTGTATGAAGACCGGAGTCGTGCAAATGATATCTCTCTGATGCTGGTGGCGGCAACAAAGATCAGCGCATACTGCCGGTTCGATGAGAGCGCAGAGGTGGTTGCGGCGGAACCCGGAAGGATATTCTTGCTTATTGAGGTGAGGGTTACAAACCTGGGCCATAAAGGAGATAGCCGGTTATATAAGATCCAGGCCCCGGATATCAGCGCGTTCACACTCCACTACCGCGATAACATCTACTCTCCGGTAAAACTTGCGCCCAAAACATCACTTGGTGAGCCGTATGGTGCGGCGACACTGGACCGTTATGAGAAGAAAGCAGGATATATACTCTTTGATCTCCCGGAAGCGCTCGATATCGATGAATGTTACCTGCGGGTGGATCTCGGTGGAGGAGAGATCCCGGTCTGGGCACTTGGAAAGAGACTCTGACCTGGCCTCCCCAGCGTAACACCTGGATCTGCCGTGATCGTTCATCCAGCCGTAACAAATATCTATATGGTGTTCACTACTCTAACCAGTGGCATCGAGGAGTCCTCAAACGATAGTGTTGCTTGCAGCAGGCTTCACAGGGGTGATCCTGCTCCTGTGTCTACTCTCTCCCGGAGTGTTTGCGATCGTATTCCCCGATCCTCCGGCGAATGGGTCAGATAGCACAGGATCCTTCTCCGATACTTTTGATGAGAACGGTACGGCGCTCTTCCTCCAGCCTCTCAGTGATGATGAGAGGCTGGAAGCGCTGATCGCAAGGACAGGCGTCCCGCTCCTGGAACTTGCCGCGGGGGGGATTTATTCTGCGTATAACGGAGATGATGCAGCGCTCCGCGACCGGGCAACCGGCATCTGTTCCCTTGCTGGCGGCGCCCGCCACGATGCTTTAACCCTTGAGGTATCACCTGAAATCGCGCCAGCCCACACGGATTTTATCGCGGCCCTCGATGAGTATATCGCGGCCGGCACCCTGCTCGGCGGGAGTGCCCCACTGAACCAGAGTATGGTGGATGAAGCACTGGATCACCTGGTTCTTGGGACCGAACACCTCTTAGGTGCCATGCAGGGCTGCAGATCCCCTGATGCCGGCAACCCGGAGACTGAACCGGTCTTGATGAGCCATGCCACGGAACTTGCTCCTGAGTTCCCTGACGCCCTGCAGATCGGTGAGCGGTTCCGTTACGATGATGCCAGCGGGGCGAACTCGGGTTCAGTTGTCGTCTTCAGGATCAGGACGCTCTCCTCATTCTACACCACCGGTGTAAAACCGCAGAGTTACGCCGCAAAATCCGGGGAATCTTTCCTGTTAGTCGCCATAAAAGCAACCCATCTCGGTCATAAGGGGGACAGCACAAATTACCGTCTCCAGGCCCCGCGGGAGAGTGCTTTCATCCTCTACTATGCTGGAGAGACCTACCGCCCGATACCACCCCCCGGGCCGACCAACCAGGGTGAGGCCTACTCTGGGAGGCTTCTTGAGCGGCATGAGTCTGTGGATGGGTATCTCTTCTTCGAGGTTCCGGAGGACTTCGATCCCCTCCATGCCTATATCGAGGCGAGCATCGGCAGGGCCAGTCCGGTCTGGTACCTCGGTGATGGTGTAGCGGCGTGGTAAGAGCCTGTTTTGCGGATCACACACCCCCGCGCCGCATGAACCGGAGCGCTGCCGAGTTCACGCAGTAGCGCTTATAGCCCGGCGGCGGCCCATCATCAAAGACGTGGCCCAGATGGGCATCGCACCGCCTGCAGGACACCCCGGTCCGTATCATGGAGAACCGGGTATCTATATCAGTCCAGATGTTCCGGGCTGAGACCGGTTCTGTGAAACTCGGCCAGCCAGTGCCTGACTCAAACTTCGCATCTGAGGAGAAGAGGTGGTTGCCGCAGCATACGCAGACATACAGTCCATCCTCCCTGCAATCCAGGTACTCCCCGGTGAAAGCCGGCTCCGTCCCTCCCTCCCGCGTGATGGTGAACTGCTCCGGCGCAAGCTGGCGCTGCCACTCTTCGTCGGATTTGACGATCTTTAAAGCTTCCTCCGCCTCCCCGGTTATGGCATTGAAGACCACTACAACATCCCTGTCCATACGGCTAACCCCTGTCTGGATCGCTACTTCCCCACAGGGAAGCATATAGTCGTTCCCCCACCCGGAACCCCCTCTCTCCTGGCCCTTGGGC
>JAAZIF010000297.1 GCA_012510335.1 Methanomicrobiales archaeon
CGGGCAAACCCGGCCGTGGGGTCGTCTCTTATATAGACCGTTGTCGCCAGGGGCGGCACCCGCCTCCCGAGCGCTTTTAAGACGGCCGCCACGGCGAGCATCTGTGTCCCGCCGGCGAGGATGAGATCGCCGGAGTATGTGCTCGCTATCCCTGCCGCCACCGGGATCATGGGATCGCCCGCGGCCCGGAGTATATCGAGGGGCTCTTCTGCGCCGATCTCATCGATGCGGGCGAGCACCTCCCTGCAGATGGCGCCCTTAAGATCCAGGGGGTTCCTGGCAAATGCGCTGCTGACTGAGGCCTCGTAGCCGAGCGCCCGCAGGACACAGAGGGCGGTGGTCGTCCCCCCGGGGACGCACTCCCCGAGCATCAGGAGGTCGCTCTGCTGCGATAGTAGACGGCCGGCCATCTCGCCCCGCTCAAAGAGGCGGGCCGCCTGCGGCACCGCGTCCCCCTCCCGGGGGTCGCCGCCGGGGCTCCCATAGACGTCCAGGCAGGGGACTGTGGGGGAATGGGCGAGCCCGGCGTTGATGTGGATGGGGACGAGACCCGTCAGCTCTACCATGGACCGGGTGATCGCCGCCGGCGTCGGGCACCCTGTGGGTGTGTTTGGCCGGGCCGGCACGCTCGTAATCGCGCCGGTCGTGACCAGTTCCGCATCGAGGACCGGTGTCAGGAGGGTTGCTTCGGGCGTCGGACCGGCACCGGATATGCCTGGAACGGTGGAGAGCATGGTGTTAGCGAGGACGAGCGCCATCATCGGGCGGCGCGGCCTGATCCCCGGGTCTCCTGAGAGGAAGGGGTTTGACATCATGTACAAGGTTGGCCCCGTGGAATAGAAGAGGTTGCGGTATTGCGAGAGGGGCCGGTGTAAAATCCAAAGACCGAAATACCGCCATGAACCAAACCTTATGTTGATGTTCGAGATCGAGCACAGGCTGGAAGATAGGGGGATCAGGCGGAAAGATATAATCGCCTCTGCGATGGAACTCTACGTCTCCCACGGGATCGAGGCGGAAGAGGCTGCAGGATTACTGGATGCAAAGATCGGGAGAGCCTTCGAGGATCCGAATGTCTCGTCGCTCCTCCTCGGCGCCATGCTGCTTGAGGATGAGCTCTACTGGCAGAGGAAGAACTCCGAGATCGCAGACGACCCGGTCTTTCTCCTCTCCGATGAGATCATCGGTATGGCTATCGCCGAGGTGATCGGGGGGACTTACGCGCGGTTCGAGTTTGCCCGTTACGACCATAAGAAACCGGGGATACTGAGTAAACTCGGGCCGTTCCTCGACGACGCCATCGCCGGACTGATCGCGGGCTGCACATCACGCCTCTACAGCGAGTCGGCGTGAGATCGGTCCTCGCCCTCCTGCAGTTCTGCACATCACTCCCCCTCGGGAAATCGGTTGAGTTCGAGCACTTCGCCCGTCGCTCATACCTCTACCCGCTCGCCGGGTACGTGATCGGCGGTATAGCGGCAGGCATCATCTCCTGGATAGGATCACCGGTTGTGGGGGCGGCCGTCGCCATCGCCGTGGTGCTCGTCCTCTCGGGATGCACCCACTTCGATGGGCTGCTTGACTTCGGGGACGGGCTTATGGCCCACGGGAGCCGGGAGAAAAGGGTCGTTGCCATGACCGATCGGGCCACGGGGGCCGGGGCCGTTGCGGCCGGTATGGTCGTCACGCTCATAGCGTTCGCCGCCCTCCAGAACGCCGCACACCTCCCGGCGGCCATCCTCGCGGCCGAGGTCTCGGCAAAGGTCGCCATGTCCTACCTGACCACGCTCGGGCCACCGTTCCGGGAGGGGATCCACTCCTACCTCCGGGGGTTTGCGAGGCCCTGGTTCCTCGTCCCGGCAACCCTGCTCGCTCTGCCCCTCTTCCTGCTGCCGCTCCCCCGGGTGAGTGTCGCGCTCGCGCTCGCCGTCGCGGCCGGCATTGCCGCCGTGATGATGCTTCTTGCCCGGCAGCTCTTTGGCGGCGTTAACGGCGACGTCGTCGGCGCCGCAAACGAGATCACCCGGGCGGGTGTCCTTCTCCTGCTCGCCCTCCTCTGACCGCCTTTCTTTTATCCCGGCAGCTGCTACTACTGTGGGATGATGAGAGACTATGGCCTCTACACCCGGGGAGGGGTTATAACCGAACGGAACGCAGACTATGCGACGATTCGGCTGCGGATCCCGGGAGGGGTTCTCTCCGCGGCCCAGGTCAAACAACTGGCAAAGATAAGCGAGAAGTACGGGGACGGCACCCTCCACCTCACAATGCGCCAGACAGCGGAGATCCCGCACGTGAGCCCCGATAACTTCAAGGGGATCTCAAAAGCCCTTGAGAAGAACGGGACGCCGATCGGTGCTGAGCAGAATGAGGTGGTCAATATAATGGCCTGCCCGGGGACGGAGCGGTGCAAGTACGCCAACTGCGAGACGATCGAACTTGCGCGGAAGGTCGACGCCAGGGTCTTTGGGAAGGAACTCCCTATAAGGCTCCGGATCGCCATATCGGGCTGCACCTACATGTGCAACAGTCCGCTCCTGAATGATATCGGCATAATCGGCCGGATCCGGCCGTTGCGCATCCCGGGGCTCTGCACGGGATGCGGCACCTGCGTGGAGTACTGCAGGGAGCGCGCCATAACGCTCAAGGACGGCATATCTGTCCTTGACGAGAGCAAATGCGTCCAGTGCGGCGTCTGCATCCACTCCTGCCCCTACCACCTCCTGAAATCGGAGTACGATCACTACCAGATCACGGTAGGCGGGCGGCGCGGCTCAGACCCCCGTGTTGGGCGTGAACTCATATCCGTCGAGACCGAGGAGGAGGTCGTCGAGGTC
>JAAZIF010000043.1 GCA_012510335.1 Methanomicrobiales archaeon
AGGGTTTCCAGTCCGACCTCATCGATGATCTCCCCGGAGAGTTCGGTAACCAGGTCGCCGGGTTCGGGGTGCCCCTGCAGGGTTGCCTCCCCGTCATCGGTCACCTGGATCTGCCCGCTCCGCGCGAGGAGCATGAAGACCTTGCGGTTCTTGAGGTACTCTGCGACCACTCTCTTCGCCACTTCCACATCGGTTCCCTCCATCCAGAGCGAATGGTAGAGGTCGGGCAGGCTCTTCTTCGGCATGATCGCGGTGACCGTCTCGCCGGGAGAATGCTGCTGCAGGAAGGCTGCAACCGCATCCTCCTCCTCTTGCAGCGAGGCGAGAACTCTCTTGAGCCGCGGCCGGGCATCATCCTCCTCCTCACCCCGAGCGATCCTCTCATCGATGGCGGCCTTGATATCCCGGACCCTGCCGATAACGACGACCGACCGTATCAGGGTGTCCTTGCGCGCGATGCGAACCGGTATCCCCCATTTCCGGAGGGAGCCGGCAATCTCCCTGGCCTCGTTCTGATTGTAGAGAGCCAGCGTCTCTTCAAGCACCATACATGCTCCTGATCATCAACCCTGATAATGAGGCTATCTATGAAGATGGGTACTGGTCTGCCGGCGCAACCGGGCACAGCAATCTTTACCGGTGGGGAGATACTCGAAGATCTGCTTGAGAATATCGAAGAGGCCGCGCGGTTATACTTCGAAGACGAGGGAGGGGCCGGCGGATAGATCGCGAACCGGGTTTGAGAGTACTTGCCGGATGCATCCCGTTGCCCCACCATCCGGCTGTGAGCAGCACAGGTAGAGCCGGAGTCCCGGACGAGCCCGGATAACCTTTCTCCGCCATGAGGCGGAGTGTCACAACTCCACGAACGTGTTGCGCGCCATGACTTCCTCGACATCATCCGCGAGCCGCTGTTTCTTTACCGCCTCCACCAGCCTTGCGAGCGTATCGTCGAGTGTCTCATCCGGGCGCCTGAGATCCAGGATCGCAGCATAGATCTCTTTCGAGACAGGGATCTTCTTCGTAGCCGGCATTGAGACCAGATCGGTGCCGGCAATGGATATATCTTATTCAGCCGGGAGTGCAAAGACCGCAACGGCGGGTTCCCGGCAGGGTGCTCCCCCCATTGTTAGTGTTCTACGAAACGACTGACACTGGGAGCACTCTCACCGTGCGATTGTTCTGTCATGAACACGGGTTGTTGCGCTAGCGTAATCTGGTCGGACCCCCTGAGATCAATTATCACCGTAGTTCGCCTGTAAAAACCTCTTCCAGGCCCCCGTCTCCACCAGAAAGGTGGGGGAGAAAGGTATCCGGAGCGGTAGTTGCGTGGCCACCGGAGCTGCACGGGAGGAAGTCGAAGAGTGGATCTGCGCCAGCAATCGAGTTTCCACATCGAGGGGCGGGATGGATCCCCGGCCTTCGGCAATCTCCGTAGCGGTCGGTAGAGGGTAAGCGGCCGGCCCGGAGCTCTATCAGCGGGGCATCCTGCCGGGAAGGCGGTGGCTTCGGGATCGTGGACCGAGGAGCCCCCTTATTCTCGTCAGGGGATGAATCGACCCTCAGTATGTCATCATATACGTTCACCCCGCATGGCCATTCTTTATGCCGGGAAAAACCCCAATGGGGTAAGTGTATGCAATCGGTGGCGAAGTTGCGGTTGTTTACCACTCCTGACGAGCGACGGATGCTGTTCGCCACGAATCAGATCCGGGAGACCTTCGGGCCCTCGGCCCAGATGACTCAGCTTGCCATCCACAAGGTCGCCGCGAGTATACCGGAGCACCCGGGAGGCCATCCGGGAGCAGGACACGATCCTTGCCGCTCTCTGCAAACCCACAAAATCCCTCGCCGGGCTCGCATTCCGGGTTCACGGGGTCATCTGCTATGATGCCCGGGTACTCTCTCGGCCGGAACCAGGTGAGCATCTGGACGCTGGAGGGCAGGATCAAACGCCGGTACACGAAACCCGATCACTTCCCGGCGGTCCCGACCATCAAACAGACCGATCTCGCCTACCGGGACGGGGCGTTCCGGCTGTATGCCACTGTCGAAACCCTGGATGGCGAACCCACAAAACCCACCGAATACCCTGGAGTCGATCTCGGGGTGGTCACCATTGCCACAACAAGCGACGGAGGGGTCTTTTAGAGCGACGCCACCGAGCAGGTGCGGCGGCGTTACGGCAGACCCCGGGGGATTCTCCAGAAGAAGGGTGCCAGGTCAGCCAGGAGGAAACTGCGAACAATTTCCGGGAGAGAGCGCTGGTTTAAGACCGACACCAATCACATCATCAGCAAGTGGATCGTTTGCGCGGCACAAGGCACGAAGCGGGGATAGCTCTCGAAGATCCGACGGGCATCTACCAACCTGATCGAAGAAAGCGACCGATATCCTCGGTGGTGGATATATCCCCGTTGCCTCTCCCAAAAAGAGCGTTCAGTTCTGCCTTATATCTTTTCGTGTTTTTCGGAGCGCCCCCGTGCGTCAGTATGTATCCTTTCCATTTTATTTCGTTACGGTAAATCTGCGGAATTTTATCCCTGATTGCGTGATATGTTGCCATAATCTGGTCGGATGCATGTTTCACATCTATTCCTTTGAGTTCTACAAAACATAGTATTTTCGTACAATCCTTTGAGTCATGCGGTGTATAAAATACGATCAGGTCGCATATCGGCCCATTCACATTGAAATCCCTTCTGAATGCCGAATATTCATTCGAGTTCTCATCTATCTCGAAAAAGGCAACCTGTTCATTCCTCTCCGGTTCGATGCGTATCCTCTTTCCGCTCTCGCTATATGAGGTGCCACGGCATAAACAGGTCAGAACCAGTGTATCAAACAGCATCTTCGACCTCATCCATCTCAAAAAAGATCCTGGAAACTTTTTCAGACACATTACTGAAAGTTTCCCACTCAATAAAGCCGTTTTCCTCCAATATATCTCTTGTTCTGCCTCCTTCAAAGAGATAGACGGACACTTTCTCTTGAGAGATAAAGGCGTCCGGATCTTTGAGGAAGAATAAATCTTTAATAGCCTCCGGATTCTCATGTCTCGATGCTTTCATGAGATTTACCAGATGATCGACGAAATATGGGCTGTGAGTGGTTATCAGTACATTCAATCCGCAATTAACAAGCATTGTGAGTAATTCCATCAATTGCGCCTGTGCTTCAGGGTGAAGGTTCATCTCCGGTTCATCGATGATGATCAACTCGTCAGGGGATATCCTGTAGCGGAGGTAGAGAACAAGCGGGGAGAGGCCTTTCACCATGGATGCCGCCACCGTCATATCCAGTGGAATTTTCCGGTCTGTTCCCCATTCAAACAGGATTTCACGGAATGGGTCCGGGTCATCTGTTGAGAGTACAAGGCGGCCTTCAAGGATCTCTCTCTCTAACAGGTCTGCATACTCAAGGTATTTTTTGACGCAGGGTTCTTTTTCCGCGTACTGGCGTCTCCTTTTAAGATCTCCCCATCTACGTATAGCGAGGATAGTTGAGACCAGGCTTGAGACGGGGTATGGAAGCGCGGGTTTTTCAGGCTCAGGCCCGTGGGAATCGTCAAACCGGGCCTCTTCATTCATCGCCCTCTTGCTTCTTATCGGATTATAGAGCAACGGTATCCCCGTTCGTTCAGCACCAAAAACCCTTACATCACGAAACAACGCCCTATGAATCAACATGAATATGTTGCCTGAAACAAGTCTTTTTATCTCTTTAATAGGTATTTTATCCTGAACGCTTTCACCCTCGGTGTAAATAAATACCCGGCTCTCGTCTCTCTCTTTCACAACACTAACAAGGCTTTTTCCCTCCTTATCCACCCCCAATCTCTCTTTGACGGCAACTTTTAAGCTCGATTCGACCAGGCGCTCCACATGTTCTCGAATATCCACCTCCACGACGAGATCATCGAGTGCCACCCGTGTCGTTCCGAGATAATTCTTAATCCAGTCTGGACAGAGCTTTGCCAGATCGTTATAGTAATCAACCGAATAGTCCCTGATAAACGTGGATATGTCGATATTCGCGCTTCCCCCTTCAATGAGTCGGCTGATGGCCGTATCGATCGGTTCATATTTTTTAGAAGTCCTATCATCGACATATGCATGGGTATACTGCGACCAGCCATATTCCCCGAACAGCAAAGCAATCAAATACGCACTGTATGTCTTACCCGTATTATTTGGCCCGACAAAGACTGTCAACGGTTTGAGCCGGATATCTGCCTCTTCCAGGGCACCTAATTTTTGAGCGCTTATTTGGATTGCACCTTCTCCTTTTATCATTGTTGTCCAGCCCTCCGTTCTCAGAATACGTTATCATTGGGAGAACAACCTTATAAACTAATAATCTTTCGACTCTGTGGAGATCGTGCTTTGAGGCGTGCCCGGATGAGCTCAGCGAACAGGGTATGAGAGTCAACTACCCCTCGCTAACGCAGTGGGCTTGCACCGGGAATCCCATGGAGACTACAACGATGCAATTTAATTCGCCCGAAGGTTGCTTTATCCAGCCTTATTCGTGCAGGCCGGTTGACGCGGCCCCTACCGATTATCTGTGGAACCCCGGAATCACCGGCTACTTCCCCTCTCACCATCGGCGCACATCATACGCAAGGAGTAGTGTGGTTGAAATCTCCTCTTCAGGAGTCAGCGTCAATGCGCCAGTACCCGAAGTATCGACGCCAGAATACAAAAATATTACTGGGGGCAATTCCGTCGAATAGGGAGAGGATGTCACCATCCTCCCCCGCTTGCGCAGCGGGTCTCCTTGCCCGTTCGAGATGAGTGTCTTCCTTAACCGGGACCGGTACAGTAACTTCTTTCCCGGCGGCAACACTCTGCGACCGGTTGCGCCCAAATAAGCGTTCTTCAATGAGATTTCTGCATATGGTCGTCACGGTCGGGTTTTTTCCCCCGCCGTCGTAGTGTTCGCCGGGATGACAGAAGAAGAGACCGCCCCCGGTCCCGGCCTTACGAGACGGATCGGGACGTGAGGTGGATCGGTAGGACGCGACAGTTCGCCTGAAACCGGAGCGGGAGAGAACCAGGGGTCTTCGAACCGGGTTTGAGAATCCGTCAGGCTTCAGGGCGCGAAACAGTGAGCATTGGAGATGCGAGGAACGGAGTTCGAGCACCGATCCTGTTCTACGCGATCGCCCCGAAGATCCCTTATGGCCGGTTACTTCCCCCGTCCGGCCTCATCGAGAATCGACCTGATCCCCTGCTTGAGAACCGGGAGATCGTCGTGTACGGTCAGGAACACGGCTTCATAATACACACCGAAGTAATGATGGACAATCTTATCCCGCATCCCCGCGGCCTCCCTCCAGGGAATCTCAGGGCGACCTTCACGCAACTCC
>JAAZIF010000298.1 GCA_012510335.1 Methanomicrobiales archaeon
CGCTTCTCCGCGCCTGTCCCAGACATCTGCGGCCGGTATGACGATCCCGGGATCGTCGGTGGCCTGGAGGTGGAACGAGAGGCGCCACTCATCGCTCTCCTCCTCTTCCGGCTCTTCGAGGCGGAAGCAGGCGCGGAGAGGACCGGGGTCGATCTTCGGTGACAGCCACTCGTCGAGTTCCCCGACGAACCGGGCGATCTCAGGCGCATCGCCGGTGAAGTCGTCCCGGCGGCCCGAGAGGATCTCCACCCACTGTTCACCGGGCGGGATCTTCTTCCTCGGCCGGCCCCGTGGTTTTGGCAGGAGAGGTTGATCCTCAAGGGCGCCTGTGACGATCTCGTGGACCGTGTGGTTGAGGAACGAGGTCACAAGCGCCTCCGGATCCGGCGGCCTCCCCCCTCCACCGGCAGCCCAGAAGCGGCAGGCCGGCGGGAGTGCTCTGGTGAGCCGGATCACGCGATCACGGTCCTCCCCGCGTATCAGGGCCTCCCAGCCACGCGGGCCCGGCACAAACGACTGCCGCACCACAAGTCCCAGGGCAAACCGCGCCACCTGCGCCCAGAATTGGTGTGTGGCGCCGTACCGGGTTCCCGCCGGGAGGTCTGCGAGATGGGCGATCGGTACGGACATGCTGATTGTGGGGACGAGGTAAGAGGAACAGTCCGCCGGGTCGGGTATGACGGATCCCGGGTCGCACCCCGGGGAAGGGAGTGGGTCTGAACCGGCCGTCGGGAGCAGGATTGCGGCTGTCCCGGGCTCACCCGACCCCCCGAGCGCCCCGGTGAGCGCGGCATGGTCGGCCGCAAACGGGTGTGGAAGTGTCGGTGGCCTCTTTGGCTTCCTGCCCCGCCGCGCCGGTGTCTTCCGGGGCAGGGTAGTGTCTTCTCCCCAGACGTGGAACGCTCCCGTGGCCCCATCCGTCCAGAAACTGTGGAGTATGATCATATGGTCTACGATCAGTACTTACCCCGGGACATCATTATTCTTGCACCACAATGTCGAGGATAGTAGCGCTCTGACGTGGCCTGGATTGAAAAAAGGTGGTTCTCTGGCCCCCTCAGAGGGCCTGGATGAGTGAGTTTCGGGTAACGATGCCCGCGATCTTCCCGTTCTCGGTGATCGGGATGGAGCTTATGCTCTTCTTGAGCATAAGGTCGATGACATCCGATACGTCTGTGCCTGCATCCACGGTGATCAGGGGCGTGCTCATGATGTCACGCACAAGGAGATTCCTGATCCGGAACTCCTGTCGGGTTCCCTCCACTATATCCTTGAACGCGTAAAGTGCCTTTGCAACATCGGTCTCTGTGACTATACCGAGGATGGTCTCGCCCTCCTCGACGATGAACCGGTTGATATCGCCATCAAGCATCCTCCGCCGGAGATGGACGGCCCGCTCCTCGACCTGGATGGTGTGCGCCGGCTCCATGGCGTCCAGGAGGCCCCCCGGCGGCCGGAGCACACGCAGGAGCTCGCCGGCCGTCACCTGCCCTATGAGGCGGTGTTCGGGGTCGAGCACCACGATCAGCTTGTAGCGCTGGAGCAGCGGCACCAGTATATCGATCCTCTGGTCCGGGTATGCGGAGGTGAAGTCCTTCTCTACAGTGTTTGCGACATGGATGGATGTGGCTTTCATGGCCTGGGTCTTCCGGCTCCCGAGCGTCTCGGCGATGGCCGCACGGGACGTCGTGCCGATGACCGCGCCGTTATTCGTCACGATAAGCGGGTCGACATCCTCATCAAGCATCTTCTGGAGTGCCTCGCTGACAAAAGCGGACTTTGCGATGGTTATGGGTTTTGCCATCACGTCCCTGACCAGCAGCTGAAATTTGTCGCTCATCTTGCCACTACCTTTATGATATCATCTCTCTTGAGCAGACCGCGGATATCCCCGTCCTCCACGACCACGAGGCTGTTGATCTGGTTTTTGAGCATCAGCCCGACCGCATCCTGCAGGGATGCGCCGGGGGGGATGGTGATGACCGGGCGGCTCATGATGTCCTCTGCAACTGCCGATACCTCTACGACGTACCTGAAGCGTTTCTGCCCCGCCGGCTCCTCTTTACGGAGGTGCGTAACATCCTTCCTGGGCAGGTTCTTCCGCTCGTCCAGATACTCGTAAAACGCAAGATTGCTCTCCGTAATGATGCCGGCAAGGCTACCATTGTCGTTGACGACGATAAGTTTACCGTTCCTCCCCTTCACCGTGTTGATGACATGGTCAAGAGAGTGGTAGCGGCTGACCGTGGTCGCCTCCTCCATGATCTCATCGACACGGGCGAAGAGCCCACGTAGGTAGGCGGAGCGCATGATATCCAGCTTGGTGACGATACCTACCACCGTGCCGTTCTCGGCCACGGGCAGCCCTGATATGTCATGATCGAGCATCGTGGCCGCAATATCATGGATGCTGGTCTCCGGTTCTACGGTGATGGGGTTCTCTGTCATCAGGATGCTTGCAGGGATCCGGTCGATGGGGCGCCGGCGCCACATCGGTTCCGTCTGCCTGAGCCGGTAGGCTATATCCTTCTTGGTCAGGATCCCCTGGAGTTCATTCCCCTCCATGACGGGGAGCCTCGATACGCGGTGCCTGAGCATAAGATTTCGCGCATAGGCAACATTATCGGTCGGTGCAATGACGTACACCGGGGAAGACATCACATCAACAGCACGCATACGGCTGATCACTCCTCTGCAAATGCCTTTACAAGATCATGTTCTGTCACGAGCCCGACAAGGTGTGAATCCTCTATGACGGGAAACGCCCCGACACGCTTCCTGATCATATCGATGGCGACATCGTGTATGTTTCTGTCCGGGGTGGTGGTGTAGAGTTCACCGGAGAGGAGCGAGCGTACCGACGCTCCCATAACCTCGGCTGAGTCTCCGGTCGTCAGCTGCTTGAACACCTTGCCTTTGCCGAGGTAACTCATTATATCGGTCGCGGTGACGATGCCGTAGAGAACGTCGTCCACGACGACGGGGAGGCGCCTGAACCTGCACCTCACCATCTCCTCGCAGACCCTGCCTATAGGGGTGTCGGGGGTGGTGACGCGAACCGATGTCTTCATTATATCCTCCACCCGGCGGCTCGAGTTCTCTGTGGTGAGCACCTTCATCACATCACGCTCGGTCACGATACCCCTCAGGTTTTCCTCTGCATCGATTATGGGGATCCCGCCGATGCTCCGGGTGATGATTATATCGACCGCGTCTTCGATGCTCCCTGTGATGGGCATGGTAACCGGTTGCGGGGTCATGATCTCGCGCAGCCCCTCATTGATGGCGGCGAGGAAGTTGCCGTTATGCTTCACCTGCACGAGATTGAACTTCTCGCCGCCGCCCATGAAGTTGATTATGTCGCCTACGGTAACGATCCCCCTGAGGCGGTGGGTTCCGGCATCGACGACCGGCAGCCTGCGAAACCCCTCCCTGGTCATGATCCCGACCGCCTGGATGATCGAGGTGGTCTGCTGCGCCGTGACGACATCCCGGGTGGCGATCGCCATGATCTCGCCTTCATGGCCGGCGATCCTGGTCTTGAAATCAACAGGGCCGCGGTTGAGTTTGCCCGGCATCTTCAGGAGCCGGTCAGCCGGCTTCTTCTCGGAGTTATTTGGTTGCATTGTATCTCTTCCTCAGGTATTATTCATGGAACAAGACAGATTATGACGTCATGGCGGTCGATGACACCGATGATCCGCTTCCTTTCATCGATCACCGGAAGGATGCTTATATCGTGATCGACCATCAGTCGCGCCGCCGTGGCTACCCGGTCATCGGGCGCAACACTGACGACCGGTGTTGTCATAACCCGGTCTACAGTGGTATCTGCCTGGTTCTTCACCGATGTGCGGACGCTTCCGGCGCGCAGGAGGTCGCGGCGGGAGACGATGCCGATGACCTCATCCTTCTGCACCACCGGGAACGCGATGAAACCGCTTGCTACGATCAGGCTATAGATCTTATGTATGGGATCCTCCGGCGCGCAGGTGACTGGCTCTCGTGACATGACATCCCCGACCCTGCCGGAGATGTTGCGGCGTGATATAAGGATCGGGAAGAGCTCGGAGAAGAGCACCCCTCCCTGGAGCGCGCCGTCTTCATCGACGACTGCGGCGCTATTGGTAAAAGCATCCATTATAGCGCAGGCGATATCTGTGAGAGGGGTATCGGGGGCTACCCGGGCGCCCTCCCTGACAAAACCCTTGATGGTGATGTTTGATTTAGTATCCATCACCCGGAGAGCGTCGGATATATCGAGATAGCCCATAAGACGATTTTTTTCGTCCACGACGTAGAGCTCACGGAATACGTCGTCACGGAGAACGCTGCGTGCTTTTGTGACATGGTCGTCGTAACGCATGGCGGGAATCTTCACCATCAGGTTTGCGGCCACCTTCATAGCAACTGCTCCTCCTCGCGGCAGACGGGGCAGAGCATAAGGTTGTCAATCCGGGAGAGGTTATCGGAGATGTTACCGCACCGATCGCAGACGCCCATGTCGTACTCCTCCTCGCGGTTGATCTCGATGAGGTCCGCCAGCAGTTCGTTCATCTCCGTTGCAACTGTGAGTATATCCCTGACCGTCACGATCCCGATGACAAGCTGGTTATCGACGACAGGGAGCCGGCGAACGCGGTGCTTCACCATCATCGCTGATGCATCGCCGACCATCCTGTCGACACCGATCGTGATCAGCGGGGTGCTCATGATCTCGATGACATAAACGCTGCTCGGTTTTAAGTCTTTTGCCACGACTTTGCAGTTGATATCCTCCTCTGTGACGATCCCGATGGGCAGGTTGTTCTGTAGCACGATACAACTGCCGACCTCATCGCGGCACATCGTCTGCGCCGCATGGGCGACTGTAGTCCCCACATCGATGGTCGTCGGATGACCCCGCATGACCTCCCTGACTGGAACGCGTGTCTCGAAGTGGATGTTGCTGTTGTTCATCATAGGGTTCTCCTGATCTGGTCGTTATAAGAGCCTTTCATCCTGGTCTAACTGTATCTAGGTTTTGACAGTATAAAAGAATTCTCACGCCCCCGGGATTGGCATTTGCTCCAAAAAAAAGGAAAATCTCCTGGATGGAACATATAATTATATTTATTCAAGGGTTCCATATCTAACCTTAGTATAGAAGAAAATGGTCTATCAGAGGGTGCCAGAGAGATGGAATTCTTAGTTCGTACAAAGCAGAAGATCTCGCAGTTCCTTAAAAAGCTCTTCAGGAAGCGGACCTGCCGGATCGGGATTTACGGGCCGCCTAACGCGGGCAAAACGACGCTCGCAAACAGGATCGTGCGGGATTGGACCGGGGATGCGGTCGGGCCGGTCAGTGAGGTGCCGCATGAGACACGCCGCGTGCGGCGCAAGGAAGATATTACCATAACGGGCCAGAACGGCAACTCGATCACGTTTGATATCGTCGATACTCCGGGTGTGACGACCAAGATCGATTATAAGGAGTTCATCGAGTACGGCGTGGAGAAGGAGGAGGCGGTCAGGCGGGCACGGGAGGCTACCGAGGGGGTGGCCGAGGCGATGCACTGGCTCCGTGAGGATATCGACGGTGTCATCTACATGCTCGATTCCACCCAGGATCCGTTCCAGCAGGTGAACATCATGATGGTGGGGATCATAGAGAGCCGGAAACTCCCGATCCTGATAGTCGGCAACAAAAACGATCTCCCTGATGCCTCTCCGGCGCGGATCAGGAGTGCGTTCCCCCAGCACCCTGTGGTTGCCATATCGAGCCTGGAGGGGACCAACATGGATGAGCTGTACGAGAAGATGACGACTTATTTCGGGTGATGGAGATGATACAGGGTGTACAGATAGACCTCATTTCGGCAGAGCGCCTTGAGCGTCTCACGGCGATGGAGAAGATCCGCCTGATCCTCGACGATGTCATGGAAGGGAACATAGTCGTCCTTGAGAAGGGTCTTGCGCCTGATGAGCAGAGCAAGCTCATCGAGATCACGATGCGCGAGATCACGCCTGACGGA
>JAAZIF010000005.1 GCA_012510335.1 Methanomicrobiales archaeon
CGAGGGTGTTTCCGCCGAGACCGGCGGGTGCCAACGCACCGTTGATGAATATGCTCCAGGATCTCGCGTTCTCCTGTTGCCAGTCCTCGTTTGCGATGCCGGCGATATCCTCAAGGAAGAACGACCCCATGGAAGCATACCAGGCATCGGAGGCGCTGAAGGTGAAGTTCCCGGCCTGTGCTGCAAGCGCGAGAGCCCCGAGATCGGTGATGCGGTCGACCGTGTAGGAGGCGGAGGCGTTGTTCGAGGGGACGAACTGGAAGGTCTCATCTTTCGTCAGGCTGACAGAGCCATCCCATAGCGTGGGCACTGGTTCGGGCAGTGCCGGAATGGAGGCGGTGATACCGACCACCACACGGGAGGTCTCAGGGGTCGACCCCGGTGACCCGTACCAGTACGTTATGATGTCCCCATCACCAAGGGGGTAATCGGCGGCCCAGACATCGGCGGGCACCCCGTTGACCGAGTAGAGCCAGGAATCCCCTGAGGTCTCGTTACAGGTGGTACCACCGATGGAGTAGAGGATCAGCCCGTCATCCGTCTCCAGGACGGTGTAGTCGAACCCGCTCTTCGTTGCAGCGGCATCGAGTGCCCCGAGGGCTGAAGTCCGGTTGATCACGTAAGCGGCGCTTTCGTTATTCGACGGGACGATCGTGAAGACCTGGCCATCCATGAGCTGCACCGTTCCGCTCCACCCGGTAAACACAGGTTCAGTGGATTCCCCATCCCCGAAGGCATAGAAACGGTTGTTCTCGGCGCCGATGTAGAGGACGCCATCCGATACCGCAGGCGAGGAAGCAAAGAACGCGGCAAACGTGCCGTCAGCCGGAACCTCAAGGGTGTATGACCAGACCTCTTCGCCGGTCCCGGCATCCACCGCGTACAGGGTGCCGGCCGCCTCGTTCGTAGCGGCGTAGACGAGACTTCCGGCAACGACCGGTGCAACGTTCATCTCGCTTGCCGGGAAGTGCCATATCTCATCACCGGTCGACATGTCGAGGCAGTGGAGGCCATTATAGGCCCCGGCATATATACGCCCGCCGGCGAGGGCGGGGGTCGCCGCCGTCCCGGTCACGAAACTGTTCCAGAGTTCTGTGCCCGTGGCACCGTCGAGGGCGTAGAGGCGCGAAGAGGTGGTGAAGTAGACGATCCCGTCCTCACCGATGACCGGCGAGGACTTCACCGACCCGCCCTGGTAAAAAGTCCAGACAGCGCTCTGCGTCGAAGGATCGATGCAGAAGATCTGGCTCCTGTTTCCTGCGCAGTAGATCTTCCCGTCGCAGGCTGAGGGAGAGGTGAAAGAGAGCACACCGTTGCCGGTCTCAAATATCCACGCCACGGTGCCATCGAGATTGAAGGCGTGCAGCACACCATCCGAGGCGGAGAGGGTGTAGATCACCCCATCGTAGACGAGCGGCGAGGATGTGAGCCCGAACCAGGCCGTCTCATCGATCCGGTCGCTCTCCCAGAGCGTCTCCCCCGTCTCTTCATCGACGCAGTAGAGGCACCCATCGGTTCCGCCGAGGTAAACCCGGCCATTCTCGATGGCGACGCCCGAGACCGACCCGATACCAGCACCACCGAGTTCGTTCGTCCAGAGCTCTGCACCCGTGGTGGCGTCGTAGCAGACAAGCCCCATCGGGTTCGCGTCAGCGAAGTTCATGTCCGGCCAGGTCGGGACGAAGACCTTTCCGTTATGCACCGCCGGTGATCCTTCGGCAAATTCACCTGTCTCCGCTACCCAGAGGGTGGCGTTCGTCTGCGGCCCATCCCAGGGGACGTAGCCGGTCCGTTGTTCATCGTAGTGAAACATCGGGTATGATGCGCTCGCCACCCCGGCAAGAAGGAGTACGAGCATGATGACCCAAGCAGAGATTTGTGGCAGTCTTGATCTCATGTATACAAATAGATCTTATTTAAGTTAATAAAACTTTACAAATTAATTTTTAGTTAACTAAAATTAATTTGTACCCGGGGGAGAATATTCCAGAATGACAGCGCGCCCCTGCTGGCGGTTCCAGGACTATTCCGGCTCTATTGGGGCCGGATAAGTCATGCGGTCCTCGAGTCCCCGCGGGCCCGGGCGGTATTCCTGAAGATCCGGTTCACCCCGGGGCGCACGCGCACCCGCAACATTCAGAAAAAAGAACCCATGGATCCCGCAGTACTCTCCTTTGCAAGCGAGAGGAGGGGAACCAAAACCTATAATATACCCGATGCCCCTCCATGGCCCGGGGTCAGAACCATGATCACTACGAAGTATGCAGACCTGGCACCTGAGCAGGTGAA
>JAAZIF010000299.1 GCA_012510335.1 Methanomicrobiales archaeon
AGGCGCTACGGACTGGATGACGTGCCTTTCACAGCATCGAGAGAGCAAACCGGAAGTTCTTCCATCAAATATATGGTAGCATCGCACCGGCCCCGGGTAACCCCTGCTTGCGTTTCTCAATTTGATGCTTGGTCGCACCCGACGGGGATCGATCCTGAGAACACCGGGGTTTGCGGGGGGTTGATGCTTGAGCCGGGGAGGGGCCAACCCGGCGGATGGTCGGGATCAGTGCTGGATGCGCCCGATATCACGCGCCTTATCTCCCCCGAGATCGGGTACAGAGTCTCATGCAAGGGATGGTAAAAGGCAGCGCATGGGTCTTATGGATAAGCAGGGGAGCACTCGAAGATCCCGGACAGACAGAGCGGCTCCCCGCTTACTCCGGGCGGCGGTGGTTGACCTATTGATCTGGAGGCTTACAGCACATCGCCAGAACCCCACATACCAGGATCCTGCCTCGTCCTTTTGCAGACTTAAAAAACTCTATTTTCCAGTTTATCTCTGATTGCGAGGAAAATGCGTAGACATATATACTGATAAATACGTGGATGTATATAATAAAATACACGGACTGCACACCACAAAAAAAGGAAAGATTCCATGGAAGGCATCAGACACGATCATTTTACCCATGTCCCGGAACGGATCTCCGGCCTCGTCGATCTCGCGTATAACCTCTGGTGGAGCTGGAACCCGGAGGCCGCAGGACTTTTCAAACAGGTGAACCGCGAAGCATGGAAAGAAAGCATCCATAACCCAATCCGGATGCTTCGCGAAATACCTGCAGAATTCCTGGAAGAGGCGGCGGAAAACCCGGCCTACCTCCGCCGTTACGATACGGTCATGCACCGGTTCAGGAATTACATGGGTGCCACAGGAACCTGGTTCTCTACAGAGTACCCGGATAGCCGCCCGTTGACAATCGCCTATTTTTCGGCGGAATATGGGCTTCATCACTCGCTCCCGATCTATGCGGGTGGGCTCGGGTTCCTCGCCGGCGACCACCTCAAAGAGGCGAGCGACCTCGGTCTCCCGATGGTTGCCGTAGGGTTCATGTACTCGCATGGCTACCTGCGCCAGGAGATAAGCAGCGAGGGGTGGCAGCTGGACATCAACGAACCGCTTGAACCTGATGCGGCACCCGCCACCCGGGTGCTAGATTCTGCCGGCAAACACCTGGTGGTTCAGGTTCCACGCATCGACCCGCCCATCTATGTCGCCGTCTGGAAGGTTCAGGTGGGGAGAATACCGCTCTACCTCCTGGATACAGATATCGACTCAAACGATCCCCGGAACCGGAGAATATCCTCCCGGCTCTACACAGGGGACCAGGAGCAGCGCCTCCGGCAGGAGATCGTCCTCGGCATCGGCGGCAGGAAAGTGCTCCATACCCTAGGCACTGATTATTCAGCTGTGCATCTAAACGAGGGTCATCCGGCGTTTGCGCTGCTTGAGCGGATCCGCGAGCGGGTCGAGCATGGTATGGGGTTTGATGAGGCGCTGGAACAGGTGCGGGCGACCTCGATCTTCACCTCGCATACGCCCGTCCCCGCAGGACATGATATCTTCCCGGCAGACCTCGTCGACCGCTATTTCAGAACCTACTATCCCGCGCTCGGGATCGGTCGGGAAGAGTTCCTGCAGCTAGGCATCCACCCGCAGAGCCCGACGCAGGGTTTCAACATGACAGCGTTTGCCCTGCGTGCATCGGAGCACCATAACGCCGTCTCACGGGCGCATGGAACCGTCACCAGGCAGATGTGGAGATGTCTCTGGCCCGGAGCCCCGGAAGCGACGGTGCCGATCGACCACGTCACAAACGGCGTCCATGTGCCGACCTGGCTGAATCACCGCGTGAAAGACCTTTATGACCGGTATATCGGGCCAACCACTCCCAACTGGCTCTCCGAGCATGATGAGCCGGTAGTGTGGGAATTCATAGACGAGATCCCGGATGCGGAGTTATGGTACCTCCATACCTGGCTGAAGGCAAAACTCTTCAACCGGATACGGGAGCAGGAGAGGGTCAAGTGGGCAGCGAAGCACCCCGGCGGAGTGATGGATCCGGCGACCGGCGGTGCGTACCTCAGCCCGGATGTGCTCACGATCGGGTTTGCCCGGCGGTTTTCGACATACAAGCGGGCACACCTCATATTTGAGGATCTGGAACGGCTGAAACGTATCCTGAACAACCGGTGGCATCCTGTCCAGATCATATTCGCCGGCAAGGCTCATCCAGCCGACAACGGGGGAAAACAACTCCTCCAGAAGATCTACCGCTACACGCAACAGCCCGAGTTTGGGGGACGGATCGCCTTTGTTGAGGATTACAGCGAGAAAGTGGCCCAGTACCTGGTGCATGGTGTCGATGTCTGGCTAAACAACCCGCTGCCCCCGATGGAGGCGAGCGGCACGAGCGGTATGAAGGCGTCGCTGAACGGGGTGCTGAACCTCTCCATACTCGACGGATGGTGGGTCGAGGGCTACAATGGCAGGAACGGCTGGGCGTTCGGAAGCGAGACAGCAACACATGACAGGAGGGATGCCCTTGATGCCGCGGCGCTCTGCAACCTCCTGGAGAGTGAGATCGTACCGCTCTATTACGATCGCTCCGTCGACAACATTCCCCACGGATGGGTAAAAATGATGAAGGAATCGATCAAGAGCAACGGTCCCAGGTTCTCGGCCCGCAGGATGGTGAAGGAGTACGTGATCAGATACTACCCGCCTCTCCTGAGAGCCGCCGATGCAGAGTATGCCCGGGCTCTGGCAGCGGCAATGCCTCTGGCTCCAGAATGGGTGCAGCAGGAGCGCGAGAAGGCAGAAGGGGGTTCGAGTACTATTTTTACTCGCCTTCTTGCGCGGGAGCGGGAGTAGCGGACCACCTTTCACCTTTTTGAAGGTAAGGGGAACAGACCAACATTAAGACTTCGCGCCTGACGCGAGAGACGACATTGCGGAAACTGCCGGATGAAAACTGCGAGGATGATTCCTATAAAAAATGCTCAGGCAGTCTCTAAAACCGCAATAGATCCCCTGAACCCTGCGCACGAGGGTCTCGCATCAAGGGAGGGCAGACCCCGCCATGGCCTTCCGCCCGGGGATTTCCCCTACCGCTCACAAATCCGGAGGAGCCCTGGATCTGCGAAAAATACGGAACCCGGCCGGAGCCCTGACGCCTGCCGGCCAGGCCCGTATCTCACCATCGCCCGGTGCCGTTCACATAACCTCGCCGAGGG
>JAAZIF010000300.1 GCA_012510335.1 Methanomicrobiales archaeon
GGCCGGGGGCTGCGGCTGCAGGTTCTGTTAGCGGCGCCTGCCGATTAGGATGATGGCAAGACCGATCGCCGCCGTTCCCGCCCAGGCCGGGAGTGGTGTTTCTGCCGGTGTGGTCGGGAGCGGCGTTGTCTCTGTCGTCGGCGGGGGTGTTGCCGGCAGGGTTGTCGGTGGGGTCGTCGGTATCGAGGTCGTCGGTGGTGTGGTCGGTGTGGGTGTCACGGTCGGTGGTGTGGTCGGCGTCCCGGTATCGATTCCCACACGGTTCCTGACCGCAAACGTCACAGGATCGGAGGCGGGGGCGTAGGCCCCGAATGTTGCCGGCTCCCTCCACTCGGCCCTGACCGAGTAGGTTCCCACCTCGCGGAGGCCGGAGAGCACTATCGGGCCGGGCCTGCCGGGGTCATCAGTATAGAACCGTGTCGAACTCACGTTCAGCCCGGCGAGGGAGAGCCCGCCGATGGCGGTGGTCTCCGCGCCGCCCGGGTGGGTGACCACGATATCGACCGTCGCAGGGTAGACGCCGGCGGCGGTATAGGAGGCGCCTACGTCGGGGCTCGTTATCTTAAACGCGATCTTTGTGTTCCTTGAAACAGAGAACCCTTCCAGGCGCTCGTTGTGGTGGGGGTTTGCGAGCACAACGTCGAGGTGGATCTCCGGCTCCCTGATCATCACCTGCCCTGTCACGCCATCTATCCGGCTGAAGGCATGATAGGTTCCGTAATCCCCGCCCACGAGCAGATCCAGAACCTCAAAGTCGGTGTCGTCGGGCACCGGGATGCTCTTTGTTAGCGATTTCTGGGGGTTGCCATCCTGGTACTTCTGGAGCGCTGTGATCGGGTTACCAGTGGTCGTGTTACGGAGTCCGGTGAGGTTGAGCCCCTCCTCATAGACAAAGATCGTGTCGTAGGGCTGGATATCGCTTATGGCCGGGCCGCGGGCCGCTGCCTGCCCCGCACATAGAGCGAGGATACAGAGCGCGAGGAGGATGGGGAGGCCTCGCCCGGGGTTCCTGTCTGGTACCATAGTATCCTGTGTGTCGATTCCGCTAATATATCTTGGTGCTGCGCTTCCGTGCGCGTGGGGCCGTCCTGGCCAGGTTCCGGCCGGGTGCAGGAAACCTTGCTGAAGGAAACCGATCGGCCTGGAGCAGTCAGATTTTCGTTATATTCCACCAAATCCGGTGAGATTGTAATTCCTTACCATTAAATAATTCTCTATCACAGGTTTTAGGATGAAAAAGGTCGCCTTCATCCTTGCAGCGCTCCTCATATTCCTCACGGTCCTGGCGATCCCCATCGATCCCGCAATCCTCGCCCCTGAGGCGAAATCGGTTGCAGCAGTGACGATCCTTATGGTTCTGCTCTGGGTCACGGGCGCAATTCCGCTGGAGGCGACCGCCCTGCTCCCGTTGATCTTCTTCCCGATCCTCGGTGTCCTCCCCCCCGGGGAGGTGGCGGCATCCTACGGGGATCAGGTCATCTTCCTCTTCCTCGGCGGTTTCATCATCGCAATGGCCATGCAGCGGTGGAATCTGCACCGGCGCATAGCCCTGAATATAATCCGTGTTGCAGGGACGAGCCCCAGGCGACTGGTGCTCGGGTTCATGATCGCCACAGCGTTCCTCTCGATGTGGATCTCAAACACAGCCACGGCGATGATGATGATCCCGATCGCCGTCGCTATCATACTGACGATCATTCCCGGGACGAGTAAGGATCTTGAGAACCTCAGAGGAGAGGAACAGGCGCTTGCGCGCTGCCTGATCATATCCATCCCCTACGCCGCGAGCATCGGAGGGGTTGCCACGATCATCGGCACGCCCCCAAACGGCATATTCCTCGCCCAGCTCAAGACCATCTTTCCCGGCGCTGCCCCCATTGACTTTTTTACATGGATGAAGTTCGGTGTCCCGTTCGCGGCCGTACTCCTCTTCATCGCCTGGATCTGGCTGACCTACGTCCCCTACCGCCGGATGCTCAAGAGCCTCCCCCACGCCGGCGGGATCATCCATGACGAACTGGAGAAGCTCGGGCCGATCTCTGTTGGCGAACGCTGGACGCTTGTCGTCTTTGCCATGACAGCCCTCTCCTGGATATTCGCGAGCACCAAGGTGATCGGCAGCGTCACCATACCCGGCCTCGATATGATCTTTCCCGGCATCCAGGACTCTACCATAGCGATATTCGGGGCGTTTCTCCTATTCATCCTTCCCGTCGACTGGAAGCGCGGCATCTTCACCATGGACTGGGAGTGGGCGGTCAAGATCCCCTGGGGCATCCTGCTCCTCTTCGGTGGTGGCATCGCTCTTTCGGGCGGCTTCATCCAGAGCGGGCTTGCCGCGAGTATCGTTGAATCCCTCACCGTCATCCACGGACTCCCGATCATCCTCCTGATCCTCGTGATAGCGCTCGTGGTCTCGTTTGCGACGGAGATTGCCTCGAACACCGCCATGGCAGCCGTCCTGATGCCGATCATGGCGGTCACGGCCATAAGTATAGGCCTAAACCCGATCATCCTTATGATCACCGTCGCAATCTGCTCGTCGATGGCCTTCATGCTCCCGGTCGCGACCCCGCCAAACGCCGTCGCCTACGGGAGCGGTTATATCACAACCGGGGATCTCCTCCGGTCCGGATGGGCACTCAACTTCATCGGCGTTGCACTCTGGACGATCTTTCTCTTCACGGTCACCCCCTGGGCGCTCGGGATAACCTTCGATATCCCCGCCTGGGCGCTCTGAGGCCCCCTTCAAAACTTTATTGGATTAAGGGGCACTCCGATCAGGCGCATGTTCCCTTACATGGGCTTTCTATACCAGAAAAAGTCCATTATCGCCGCCCGGCGCTACGGAGGTATCATATAGTGGGCCGATGATTATCCAGTATGCCGAGGGTGAGGATTAACGACGAAGCCCTGCACTCCGGGGCCGGTGTGGAGGGGCGCCGGAAGAGAGAGGATCCGCCTGCCGGGGAAGAGCTACCGGAGACCGGGAAGAAAAAGCCTGCCTGGCGGGGGCGTCCTGTCTTTGAAGACCTCGAGAGCGATATCTTCTACACGAAGAGGGATTAGATCACCTGGATATCCCCGGGCGAGTTCACCACGATCTCCCTCTTCCCACGATAGGTCTGCACGGTGCCGTAGAGCGTTACGCTCGCGTTCTCGCGCAGCTCGAGCGTAGCAGCCACATTCTCCGGCAAGAAGACTGTCGTTTTGTTGATTGTGAGTATAAGGTGTCCGCCGCTCGCGGTCTTCTTGATCTCCTCAATGCTCCCATCCAGGATGACCAGCGCCCCATCGGGAACCTCCACCGAATATGGGGTTGCCACCAGAGGCCTGGCATATGCATCGAACAGGATGTGCGCAGCGAGGATTACCACGACCACGCATACGAGCACGATGAGTGCAGTCTTCTCCTGCCGTTCCAGCATGGGTACCTGATGGGTTTTTTGGGGATATAACTTCCGTCAATTTGATATGTTAACACTGTTAACATATTATTATGAATGAAACGAACCTCCCTCCATCATCCCGGAAGATCCTCGGATTGCTCGAGGATGGGGGTGCCCTGACCCATAAGGAGCTCGTCCATCTCAGCAACCTGGCACCCCGGACCGTCCGGTATGCCTTAAAGAGGCTCAAAGACAACGACATGATCGTTGAGAAGTTCAACTTCAGGGATGCCCGGCAGATCCTCTACGAGTACAAGGATTCCCAGATGGTGTCTACACCATGACTGAGATGCCGCCCTGTGACATCATGCGCTGTGAAACGCTCGCCCGGAGGCTGCTCCCCCGGATGCGCGCCGAGATGGTATACCGCCTGGTTAACGAGCGCGGTATCAGCCAGAGCGAGGCGTCGAAGCGTCTCGGGATCAGCAGGGCCGCGGTCTCTCAGTACATGAGCCGAAAACGCGGGTTTTCAAGGCAGGACTTTCCCGGTGAGCTCAACCATATCATAGAGCGCTGGGTCTCGGCCGTCGTCTCCGGCGAAGGAACGATCACCATCTGTGATATCTGCCGTTCCGCCGATCGTGCCAAGAAGCTGTGAGACCCCTGCTCACGAGCGTCCGCGCCGGTAAATGTAGAGCACAACAAGTCCGGCCAGTACACACACCGCCGCCACTATTTTGAGGCGATCCGGGCTGAAGGCATCCTCCGTTGCACCCGCGTCCGCGGCGTCCCAGTCGTCCAGGAAGACCCGCATGTAGTAGGCAGCGATATCGGGATGCTCTATGATCACGCCTGCCTCCCGGTTGAACCCCGGCGAGTTGGCGTTCCAGTTGATGCTGCTGACGAGAGCCGCCCGCCCATCGATGATGACGCCCTTGTTGTGGATCTTCGCGAGGTTATTTCCCTCCAGGTCTGCAAGTCTCGCCTCAAGCGGCAGCCCCTCAGCCGCTGCGATCCGGTTGATGAGATCGACCATCTCGTCGTTATCGGCGTCACCCTCGATGTTGAACCAGAACGAGTCGAGGAGCACCTGCACGCTAACCCCACTGCGGGAGGCGTTGATCGCGGCCGCAAGGAAAGGATTCAGCTCATACTTCGTCTGGTTCTTTATGTAGGCCTGCTCGATAGCGATGCTCTCAGTGGCCTCCTCGATCATCCGGGTGATGAGGTGACTCGTATCGGGAGATAGCACCGGCGTTACTCTCGCCCCCGTCGCGTGGCAGGGGGCGAACTCCACGGTGTAGGCCGGTGCCCAGGGTGTGCGGACCCCGGCCGGTGTCCCCTCAAGCGGGACGATATCCCCGCCCTCGATATCGAAGAGGAAGACCTCCCGGAAGTATGCGGCGAGCCCCGGATCCCTCAGGCACACCCCCCAGCCCCGGTTGCCCTGAAGCCCCGGCGCCGGGTAGCCGCCGGGTTTATAGTTCTCACTCCCGACGAAGACCGTATTCCCATCGATGACCAGGTACTTGGCATGGTTGTAGCGGTACCTCGCGTGGGCCGCATCGGTCGTCGTCATCATAAGAACAGGGATGCCGCTTCTGTTGAGGGCTCCCGCGATCGCGCGCTCTTCTGTTGAGATCCCACCCACCGGCCCCCCTTCGAGGAGGACGGTGACGGCGACACCTCTCTCAGAGGCGCGGATTAGATCCTCCGCCATGGCCGGGGAGGTGAACTCATAGACGTTTGCGAGTATCTCGTACTCTGCTGATGCGATCGTCTCCGAGAAGGCCTCATACGCACAGTCGGGAGCGGCAAACGCGGTCACCGCTACATCCTCAAAGACGGCGGGCGAGAACCGGGACTGGCCGATGAATAGAGGGCGCGGATCCCAGACACCGTCCTCCAGGTAGTGGATCTGGCCTTCCCGGGGGTGGACATCGGCCGGCCAGGCGACCTCCTGGACGAGTGTGGTTCCAGAGTAGAGGTAGAGCTCGTCGGCCTTGTTTGCCAGCAGGAAGTTCCCGCCGCGCATGATCACGTTCGGCACGGCTGGCGAATGATCCTCGATCTCGAAATCCGGCGGGTAGCCATGGGTCTGCTCGAACGCGACGCCGTTTCTAGCGATCACCAGCCGGCCGCCTACCCTGGTTCCTGCCGGGAACCGAAACCCCCCCTCGCCGTCTGAGACGATGTATCCATCGAGCAGGCCCTCCCCCTCAAGCACCAGGTACTCGTCCGGGTCGTTTGGCAGGTAGGGATCCGGGCAGAACTCGGTGATCATTATGCCTTCGCCAATGCCGGCAAGAAGACAGAGGAGCAGTATGGTCGCGGCGATCCGGCGCATACACAGGATTATGTTCCCTCCGGTTTAATAGAAAAGCGATCATGACCTCGCGCGCATCCCCGCTGGTCGTCAAGGTGGGCGGGAGCCTCTTTGACCGGGTCGCCCCCCTGCTTGCGATCTTTCTGGAGGTCGGGCGGCCGGTGCTGATCGTGCCGGGCGGCGGGAGGTTTGCCGATCTCGTCCGGCGCCTCGACGTCTCCGATACCGCCGGTCACTGGATGGCTATCGCCGGCATGGAGCAGTTCGGGTGGTATATCGCATCGCACGGCATCCCGGCGGCAGCCAGACCTGTCCTCTCCGCTGAAGTCTCGGTCCTCCTCCCCTACTGCGCCCTGCGGGAGGCCGACCCCCTCCCTCACTCCTGGAGCGTCACCTCCGATACCATCGCCGCCTGGGTCGCAAGGGAGCTCTCTTTAGACCTTCTCCTCCTCAAATCGGTCGACGGCATCCACCACCGCCGGCGGCTCCTCCCCCGGGTCAGCGATCCCGCACTCACCCCTGAGGAGGTCGACCCTGCGTTCATACCGTTCGTCTTTGAGCACGGCATCAGGGCCAGGGTGATCAACGGGAGGCATGCTGACCGGGTGCGCAGTGCCCTCCGGGACGAAGCGGTCACCGGGACGCTCATCGACCCGAGATTTTAACTGCCCCGGGTGAGACATAGATAGGTAATCTTTGAGGAGAAACGAATGATAGCAAGAGACCGATGTACCTCCTGCAACGCCACCCTGGCCGAGGCCGGCTCCACCCGGTTCCCGTGCCCTGTCTGTGAGCACGAGATCCAGAGATGCTACCGGTGCAGGGAGCAGAGTATAACCTATACATGCCGGAACTGCGGGTTTGGGGGGCCGTAGACGATGGGAGACGTAGCCATTATCCTGAAGATTATGCCCGAATCTCCGGACGTCGACCTTGAGGCGCTCAAAGCCGCTATGAGGGCGGCCGTCCCGATCAGCGATATAAGGGAAGAACCGATAGGGTTTGGCCTCGTGGCATTGAAAGCCGCCGTCGTGGTTCCCGATAAAGCCGGGGCTCCCGATAAGGTTGAGACTGCGCTCCAGAACCTTAAGGGTGTCGGAAGCGCCGAGATCATCGAGTCCACGCTTGTGTAAGCGGGATCATCCTTTTTTTTAGCGGGTCTCTTCCAGCCGCTCTATCACTTCGGCGGTGATCGCGCGGATCCTCTGGACCGACTCCCGAAACCCGGTAACTTCGTCATCCTGGAGCCTGATGGGCACCGGAAAGATGCCGTCCCGGTTGAGGCGGGCAGGTACGCCGATACAGACATCGCCGATTTCGTGGACTTCACTCGTGATGTAGCTTGATACGGTGAGGATCCGGTTCTCGTCACCGAGGATCGTCCGCACCAGGGTTGCGATCGCTTCCCCCGGCCCGTAGATCGTTGAACCCTTATCCCTGATTATAGCCTGGCCGCTTGTGCGGACCGTATCGATCATCTCCCGGGCGGGCAGCCCTGAGAACGTGGGCAGGTTATGGATCTGGATGCCGCCGATAGTCGTCGCTGACCAGAGCGGTACCATGCTCTCGCCGTGCTCACCGATGATTCGGGTATGCACCTCGCTGACATGGACCCGGAAATACCGCGCGATCAGGGATTTTAAGCGCATAGAGTCCAGGTGCGTCCCGAGGCCGAAGACCCGCTTCGGCTGGAGCCCTGAGTATTTCAGGGCGACAGCGGTCATGACGTCGACCGGGTTTGTGACCATGAAGAGAATAGCGTCCGGCGAACACCTGCCGATGATCTCGGCAGTCCCTGCGACGACCCTCGCGTTCTCGAGGGCGAGATCGTTCCGGTCCTGGTCGGGTTTCCGGGGAACACCCGCTGTGCAGATGATGACGTCAGAATCCTCTGCATCGGTCAGGCAGGTGCTGTACGAGAGCCTGACATGGGTGCCGCGCGCAGCAAACGAATCGGAGAGGTCGTGACAGCAGCCCACGAGAAAATCTTCGCGTCCGGGTTTTCCGATAAGCAGCATCTCGCTGACGTACGGGATCTCGGATACGGTATGGGCCGCGAACATGCCGACGTTCCCTGTAGCCCCGATAATCGTTACCTTTGCCATCAAGATCGCCGAATCGGGGACACGTCTTCGGTCGACCGTGCGCACAGGCATTCACCACTGCACCCCTTCTCCACCCCGCAACCCCATGGGCGCCGAACGTCCACGGTAAGTCTGCTCCCTTCCGGGCCTGAACCGGTACCCGCGGCAAGAGGTCGCCGCCCCCTCCGGGGCATTGATCCCTCTCCGCCGACCTCATAGGACGAGGCTTCTTTGTCGGGGCACAATGGATCCAGCAAGCCGCTATGGCCTTCCTCAGACTTCGCCCCCCGCATTACGGCGGTTTCAGGTGACAGGTGACGCCGAACCACCCGGGCTAGTCCCCGTATATAGTGGTGTCTAGGGGATAAAAATATCTCCGCCCACCTGACCCCTCCAGGCAGCGGAGATCAGGTCGACCTTCCTGGCATCTTTCTTCTCGAAGAGATCGAGGGCGGTGAGGTCGACCCCGGGCAGGAGAGCGGCATCGAAGAGACGGAGGTCGCCCTGGTAGATCTCGACCTCCTGTGCGCCGGCGGCGGTGGCGACGAGAACGGGATCGCGCGCGACCGGGTGACCCTCAAGATCACCATATGACCGGTGGATCGCCACCTCACCGATATCCAGGAACTCGCGGTTCACCTGGAGGTTGTAGGCAGCCCAGCAGGCGGCGGCATACCATGCATCGTTACAGACCACATGGTGGATGCCGGCCCGGGCGGCAGCGAGCCCGAGGGTGCCGGCGCCCGAGCAGGCATCGACGAACGTCCGGGGCCGGCGCCGCCTGATCTCGCGCTCCAGGGCGAGGATCTTCTCGTTGCGACCCCGGGGGAACTCGACGTGCAGGGTCGACTGTTGCTTGTAGACAATGACCGGTCCCGCCCGGGTGGGGAAGATATCGGCCCGGACGTCGCACCCCGCAAGCAGGGTATGGGTTGCTGGTTCGGCGTCGAGATCGGCGATCCCCGGCGTCCCGGTTCCTGCCCGGATGACCCCCTTGACCTCCGGAACATCGGTGATGAGGCGGGCGGCGGCCCGCTCCCCGACCACCCCTGAGAGAAGGATGATCGAACCCGGCGGGAGGTAGGGGGCCGTGCGCATAGGAAACCCGGGGTGGATGAGCGGCGTCCCGATGCCGGCGAGCGGTTCGGTTCCGGAGAGATCGCCCTCATCAGCCATCACCCGGTAGATATCGGCGCAGACCTCATCGATGAACCGTTTTCCGCAGGAAGAGCAGGGTTCTCCCGGGCTGATGTCAGGCGGAGGGAGGCGTTTATCGTAGACGAGCCCCATGCAGTCGGGGCAGGGGGCGAAGCGCTCCGGGAGGTTCTCGAGGAGTTTGCGGGCGTCCGTGATGCAGTTACGCCCGCAGACAGGACAGTGCATACCTGTGGGGTTGGGGACAGGGATATATAGGTGTTCTCCGGCACTGCCGTTCATTCAGGTTGTGGTGCCCGGATCTCATTCAGCGGCCAGAAGAACCCGGACCAGGCCTTCGCGCAGCCAGCCCCAGGCATCCCGCTGGTGGCTCTCCGGGAAGTAACGAACATCAACCCCGTTAAACCCGATAAAAAGCGCAGGGAAACGGTTCATCCACTCCCGCCACCGCTCCCCGCCGACGATGGCAACCCGGTCGACGCTCTCCAGCCCCGGCCACCGCCTGAAGGCCTCCCAGCCCTCTCCAGGCCTCCAGCTCCGGAACCCCTCTATCTTGAAGAGGATCCGTATCTTCTGGTGTTCATTCATAGCCCGCTCGAGCTCCGGGAGAAGAATGGTTGCGTAATCACCCTCACTCAGTTTCCCGTCGAACCTGAAACCTATAACGCCTCCTGAACTCTCTCGTATTCGGTCAAGCATGGGTGCCCCTTAGGCCTCTGGATAGAAAAAGGCTACGGCCCCCTGAGGCAGGTACATGCATTGGCATATCACTCCACCTCTCCCCGGATATGAGGAACACTCCAGCCCCGGCCTGCCCGGTCAGTAAGGGGCACGGTAAAAGTTGAATTTTTGCGGACGTCTCCCGCTCATCCACCGACCTCTCCAGCAGCACACCTATATCCTCGGTGAACGTCCGGGAGTCCACGTTCGGCTACAGGCACGAACAGTGAAGATCTCGAGGGATGGCTACCGCTGGAATGCCGCATCCGGGGATGCAGCAGCTCCGTTTCCGATCTTGATGGGATTTTTATGCGAAAACGGGTTAGGTGAGGTTGATGAACCGAGATGCATCAATGCCGGCGTTTAGCTTGTTTGCAGACGTGTATGCATCAGCAATCCCGATGATCCACCAGATGGGAAGCAGTATAAAGCCGATAAGTATGAGCGTGGATGCTGCACAGATAATCTCGATGATAAAATACGCAATCCCTTTTCCAAATTGCCCATTATATATCTGCCCAAGTCCCGTAATAAGGACAGATAACAGTGCCGCGAGTATCGGGCTTCTCCGGTTAATTGTAATTTCCTTAAGTCTAACCCCACAATTCGGACAGATCTCAGCATTTGAACTGATTAATTCCTTTCCGCACTCAGGACAATAGTTTGTCATCGTGTTCCTCCAACGGATACTGATTATAATGAATTTATATTTAAACAATTCCATTTCACTGCAGGCATGAAAACAATCTTCAGGGCGTGTCGAGCGTTTTATCGAATAGACCGCTGTTACCGATACAGATCGATCACATCCGCTTCTCGCGTTCATCCCCGGAGCGCCCAGAAGATCTCATGCCGGCAGCCATAAGAGGCCGGGGCAGGGCTACTCCCCTGCCCTTGAAAAGATCTTCCAGGGGTAGGGAACCGCAAGGAAGAACGGGATGGCGAGTATGATCGCAAGCGGGATCGTCATGAACCCGACCGATAGCGACGTCAGGTCAGCGATCCAGCCGGTTACCGCAACGCCCATCCCGCCCACTCCGACAGCGAGCCCGAGCATCAGCCCGGAGACGAGCCCGACGTTCCCGGGTGCTATCTCGTGAGCCATGGCGACCGTGACAGCGAAGGTCGACCAGAGGATGAACCCGAATATGATCAGCGCTACCAGCGAGGCGACGCCGTCGGCCATGAGAAAGACAAAAAACGGCGGTATGGCGGCGACGAGGCCTATGATCGTGCATTCCTTGCGGCCATAGCGGTCCGAGAGAGACCCGCCGACGAGCTGCCCGACAACGCCGGCGAGGAGCATGCCCGAGACCAGGAGGTTCGCGGTCACGAGGTCGATGCCCCGCATGGTGAGTATGGTCGGGAGGAACGCAACCGATCCGAATATCGCCCATGCCCGGAGGCCTGAGGCCACGACCAGGAGGACGATCGCCCGGCGTGCGGGGCGCACGTCCCATGCGGATGGCGCAGGAGTCTCGCGGCGCCCCGGTGTGGGCAGGACGTAGCGGAGAACCCCCGCCATAACGATGCCGGGGATAGCGAGTATGACGAGCCCGGGAAGACCCATCAGGCCGACGACAACCCCGGCGCATATAGGGCCGATGGCGTAGCCCAGGTTCCCACCGATGACGAAGTAGGAGGTGATCCGGCCCCGGCTCGCATCCCGGGTCAGGCGGCTGATTGTTCCGAGCGCAGCCGGGTGGAAGAGGGCATGCCCGAGCGCCGCTACGGCGACGGATACGAGGACAAGGTAGTAGTTGTTGAGCAATCCGACGATCGATATGAATACCGCGCCGAGGAGGACTGTGATGCTGATATGGACCGCAAGCCCCCGGGTATCGTAGAGCCAGCCTACGAGCGGCTGCATCATCGATGACGTGAGGTTGAAGACAGTGACGATCAGTCCTGCGAGAAAGAACGAGTAACCCTGTTCTGCGATGAGGAGCGGCAGGATTGCAGGGAGGACCGGCGAATAGAGGTCGGTCACGAGGTGGGCGGCGGAGAGCCCCCAGACGGATTTTGTATCAGAGGTCACGGTGTCAGATCCGTACTAAATGTACGACCTCTACCGTAATATCTACCCGGTCCCTGCAATGGTGCGCAAATGTTCGCCGCATGGGAAATATACACCGGATCACCTCTTCAACCACCGCGCGGCCTTCGGTGTAGGCGGCCACGAAGGTGCTTGAGCCTTCGTTGAATATTCCGTAGACCTCACCGCCGATCTCGAGCGCCCGGTCGATGAACGGCCGGTCGGCGTGTGCCCTCTGCGCCCCAAATGGGGGGTTCATCACGACGGTATCACACACAAGAGCGGTCCAGTCGA
>JAAZIF010000044.1 GCA_012510335.1 Methanomicrobiales archaeon
CGCGACGGGTTTTACAAACCGCACCTCCACGTCGAGCGGCCTGCTCGAGAGCGCTATCTCCTGGAGGTTATCGGTGAGCCGCCCGGTTCCGGCGGTGCCGCGTATCGTCCGGGCACGTATCCCGACGATATCCTCTATCGCAAGCCCGCGCGCTATCCAGTCAGGCGGGTTGTCGGCATCGTTGATCATCAGCGGCCCGCCCGAGACCTTCGGGTAGCCGTAACTCCCGACGAAGACCGAGGGAGCCGCGCCCTGGTAGTGATCGCTCGGCCTGACCGGGGCCTGGGCGTAGAACCGGCTCATGATCGGGCAGCGGGATAACCCGCAGAGCCCTCTCCCTTTACACTCGGCGCACCGCATATATCACCGGCGATCGACGACGATCCGGCCCCTCCCCTCAAGGGAGCGGAGGGTCTCTCTGACCCACTCCTCCCAGGTGACGGGGTCGAGATCCCGGGCGGCGGCGACCTCGAGCCCGACATCGTCGTCCCGCCCGGAGGTGACCCTGACCACAACCGACCCGGGCGCAAAACCCGGCTCGACGATGCCATCCCCGTCGCCGTCGATCACCCCGAAGACCGGGATGCCGGCGTGTGAGCAGATATGGCCGCAGACGGCGGTCGTGTCGTCCCCGATGGCGAGGATGCCGCAGACCTCCTCATCCTCGATCTCGCTGTAGAGGGTGTGGCCGCAGTGATCGATGACCGCGATCCGGCCGGATTGGGGAGCGCGGATCTCTCCCTCCTGTGGTGGGGCTGACCGGATCATACCGCTCTTGCACCAGGCTGCCTCAAGATCGGGAAGTCCCTTCCGGAGGAGCTTCTCGATCCCGTGGGGCTTTACATCAAGCCCGGATACGGCCCTGATCGTCCCGTCCTGGCGGGTGATGATGACCGTCCCGGCCGTCGCCGTCCCGATAACGATACCGTCTACAAAGACCGCCTCTCCCGGTATGCAGCCGCGGATCTCCCGGGCTCCGCCGCGCCGGGGAGCGGTGCTCATCGCAGGGGCGAGTGAAAACCCGGTCTTCTCCGCGACATCCCGTGCGAGGGCTATATCAGCGCGATCCCATGCGTAGACGGTGTCGTTTGAGCACTCCACGTGGACGAGCCCCTCCAGGCGGCCGGCGACGAGCTCCCCGAATATACGGCCGGACTCCGGTGTCTTTCCCCGGTTGACCAGGAAGGCCCGGCCGGGGAGACTTCTCAGGAGGACGCTCGGCCGCTCGTCGGTGCAGGTCACCGGGAGACCCGACTCCCTTGCGGCGGTCCGGGCCATCACCCCCGCGACAAGCACCTCGCGGGGTGAGAGGAGGCGGATCATCCGCTCGACGTCGCCGGCATCGAAGACCTCGGGGCCATGCACCACCATGATCGGGGGATTCATACTATAATCCTGGTTCTCCTTGAGCATCAGGTTACCGTTACGACGAGTTCCTGACCGGGATATAGGGTATCAGGGCGGTGGCGAGTTTTGCCAGGTTCATCGACTGCAGGACGACCCGGCCCGGACCGGTCAGCGTGGTCAAAAAGAGCCCTTCGCCCCCGAAGAGGACGGTCTTTACGCCGCCGGCAACCGCTATGCTGTAGTCGACACCGCTCTCAAACCCGACCACAAGCCCGGTCTCCACCCTGACCGTCTCTCCGGGTGCAAGCGTCATATCCATGATATCACCACAGCAGTGGAGGAATACCATGCCTTTTCCGGAGAGTCGCTGCAGGATGAACCCCTCACCTCCGAAGAGGCCCGAGCGGAGACGCTTCGTGAATGCGATATCGAGGTCGACACCCTCCTCTGAGCAGAGGAACGCCGTCTTCTGGGCGATGAACTCACCCCTGGTGATGTCGAGCGCAAAGATCTTTCCCGGGACGTTCCCGGCGAAGGAGACGAATCCCTCACCGCCCACCGGGGTGAACTCGGTCATAAAAAAGGTCTCGCCGGTCGCAATCCGCTTGAACCCCCCAAAAAGCCCGCCCTTCATGTTGGTAGTCATCTGCATATTCCCGCTCATGTTGACCATGGCGCCGGCCTCGGCACAGGCTTTCTCGCCAGGGGCGAGGCGGAGTGTCACCATCTGGAGGTTGTCTCCGGTGATCTCGTGCTGCATACATCTATGTTTCCTGGTTTTGGGGTATAGGCCTATTCATCATCTCACGGCGCGAAGATCACCCTGAGATTTCAGGCGCTCTGTCCTTTATGCCACCGAAACCTGATGCGCCGGCTCCAGGGCGCCCCAATACACCACACCGGGGTTGCATCCGCTACGGTCTCCTTCTTCGCGCCGGGATCAGGCATTTCCAGGCGTTCCCGATGAGATCTTCCCTCCCCGCCGCGATGAGCCCCTCACGGATGAGCCCGTGGTTCTTCGGGTTTCTGTAATGCATGAGCGCCCGCTGGATCCGCTTCTCCCGGCCCTTCGGGACGTAGACTTCCTCGAGGGTGAAGGGATCGAGACCGGTGTGGTAGATGGTTGTCGATATGCTCATGGGCGTCGGCGTAAAGTCCTGAACCTGCTCGGTGTAGAGACCGGTGTCCCGGACGTACTCGGCGAGCTCGATCATATCGGTGATCCGGCACCCCGGATGGCCCGACATGAGGTAGGGGACGAGGTACTGCCGCCCCCGCTTTCCTTCCTGGAGTGTCTCAAACCGTTCCCTGAAGGCGTCGAAGACCTCGCGAGGTGGCTTTCCCATGCAGGCGCAGACCTTCTCCGAGACATGCTCGGGGGCGACCTTGAGGTGCCCGGAGACGTGGTCTTCGCAGATGCGTGCAAGGTACTCACCGGGTGGTATGAGGTCATACCTTATCCCAGATGTTATGAAGACATGCTTCACCCCCGGGATGGTGCGGAGACGCTCAAGCAGGCAAAGCTGCTCGTCATGGCTCCTGTCAAGCGCCGGGCAGTCGATGCAGCGCCGGTCAGGGCAGGCGCCTGCGCTGTCCCATTGGTCGCAGTGGATGCTGTACATGTTCGCTGTCGGCCCGCCGACGTCCTGGACGACGCCGGCGAACCCGGGCATCGCCGCCATCCGCTCCACCTCCCGGACGATCGAGTCCGCGCTCCGGCTCTGTATGATCCTTCCCTGGTGATGGGTGAGGGAGCAGAAGGAGCAGGAGCCGAA
>JAAZIF010000301.1 GCA_012510335.1 Methanomicrobiales archaeon
GAGCGAACGCTTCCAGAGAATATTGCAGCGGCAGAGGAGGCCGGGATATGCGCTCTCATCGCCGACCCCCTTCTCCAACCGGTGGGATCCGGGCTCACCGGTTCGCTCAAAGGGTTTGAAGGGATCTCCCATCCCCTCTTCTTCGGGGCCGGCAACGTCGTGGAACTCCTGGACGCCGACTCTCCCGGGGCAAACGCGCTGCTTGCGGGGATGGCGCACGAGGTCGGCGCCTCCGTGATCTTCACGAGCGAGCACAGCGACAAGACCCGGGGTTCTGTGGCCGAGATGCGGCGGGCGACCGGGATGATGGCGCTGATGGCCGGCCGCCCCTACCCAAAAGATCTCGGGATCGACCTCCTGATCCTTAAAGAGAAGCGGAGGCGGCGGGAGCCTCCGCTGGGGTACGAGAGTCTCATGGAGGCGCACCCCATGCCCGGTGAGATCACATACGACCCCCTTGGATGCATCCGCATAGGCATCGAGGGAGACCACATCGTGGCGGTGCATCGGGGGCGCGCCGTGCGCGGGAGGAACTGGGATGATGTCTTTTACACGCTTCTTGAGAACGGAAGCCTCTCCCGCCTCGATCACGCCGCCTACCTCGGGAAAGAACTCTTCAAGGCGGAGCTTGCTATAAGGCTGAAGAGGAGCTTTGAGCAGGATGGGCCGTTCTGAACGAAGATGTCCTGGATCGGTGCTGAGACCATCTGTGCCCGACGCGAGGGCTTATGTTTACTTCTCCCCTAATATTCAGTAGAATGGCTGTACACGGGATCAGCAGGGATCTGCTTTCTATGCTCCTCGAGCTTGGGCGGGAACATCACCCAAACGAGTTCGTTGCGGTGCTGCGGGAACGGGGCGGCGTCATCCGGGAACTCGACCTGGTGCCCGGCACGATCGTCAGGGAAGATAGCGCCTCGTTCCTCATCAACATGCTCCCGCTGGATATTCACCAGGCAGGCAGCGCCCATAGCCACCCGAACGGCGTCCTATCCCCATCGCCGGCGGATCTCCGGTTTTTTCCCACGACAGGCCGCTACCATATCATCGTCGGGTATCCCTACGGCGGGAGGGACTGGCGATGCTACCGGGCGGACGGCAGCCCCACGCACCTTGAGGTGGTAGAGTGATCCGCGTGGTCGCTACAGGGACGTTTGATATCCTCCACCCCGGGCATCTCTACTACCTTGAAGAGTCCCGGAGACTCGGCGACGAACTCTACGTGATCGTGGCGCGGGATGCAAACGTGAAGCATAAGCCAAAGCCAATCATACCGGAGGAGCAGAGGCTCCGGATGATTGGGGCCCTAAAGCCAGTAAGTCATGCACTCCTCGGGGATCTCTACGATATGTTCAGGCCGATCGCGGAGATCAGGCCGGATATCATCACACTCGGATTTAACCAGCACTTCGACGAAGAGGGGCTCCGGCAGAAACTCGCGGATCGCGGGCTTGACGCCGGCGTCGTCAGGATACCGGGGTATCCCGGCCCGCTCGCCAGCTCATCGAGGATCGTTGAACATATCCTAAACACCCGGGGGCGCGCCCATCCCGCCGGCGGCGGGGAGTGACCCCCGGACCAGAGGAGTCAACTGCCGCCGAATAAAGCCTGCGGTTTGTTTCGAAGGTACTCCCGGGAACGGAGGGTAAATGCCTGATCTACTGCAAAATTCCGGCAATTCCGAAAATTGCCTCTACATTGCGAATTCCAGTATGATACCTCCCATAGGCCTGACGCCCCCCCGCAGCTGCGGATAACCATCTGTTGATCACATCAGGGATGGATAAAAGTGTTCCTAAATAGAAATGATATTATACGTTGACATGTATTAATCAATCATCCGTTCCTTTCCCTCCCGGATCAGAAAAACAGCAGCGCGTGCTTATCTGGAGCGGTGAGGGCGGCAGCACGCCGTTCGGGGACGATCAAGTATGGTATCCACGTATGACAAAAAATTCCCTGGCTGATGAACCTATATGGCAGCGGGACGGCGGTCGAGATTGCCAGGACAGAGAGAATATCGTCGCTATCGGGATCTCGCCCGATAGGCCGGGTGCTACTTCTGCGATGCTGCGGCAGGTGGTCGAGGCCTCACTCTCCGGGATCTGCATCGTCGACCAGAGGGGGCGCATCGCCTTCGCCAACAGGGCGCTGCTCGCCGACTGGGGCTATGACCTGTGGGATCTGGTTGGAAAGCCTGTAGACCTCCTCTGGCTCTCCCGGAGGGGGGGATCGGACTGCATAGACGGTGCCCTCTCCACCGGAGAGTGGATCGGGTCGATGATCGCCCGGCGGAAGGACTCATCACTCTTCGATGCCCGGGTCTCGGTCAGCACCGTCCATGATACTGAGAGCTCTGATACCTGGCTCCTCTTCTCCTGCCTCGACGTTACAGCGCAGCGAAAGGAGGAGGGGGCACCCGGCCACCACCGCAGCCTCGAGATGGCTATCGCTGCAATGCCCGCGCGCTTCATGGATCCCGCGCGGATCGATCTGGCGATCGACGATTCGCTTGAGGATCTCGGCCTTGCGTACAGGGCATGCAGAACCTACCTCTCCTTCTTCAGCGACACCAGGACACTTCTCGGGACAACACACGAGTGGTGTATGCCCGGGAAAAAATCCCACCGTGGAGAGTTTCAGAAGTTCCTTACGAGTGATCTCCCCTGGTGGATCGTGCAGATCCTGGAGGGTGAGACCGTACTCATGTATGGAGAGCCCGGGGCAGGTCGCTCGCCCGGGCGGGGACGTGAGTTCCTGGAGCGGCACGGCATAAGCGCGGCACTGATGATCCCGCTCCACCTGAAGGCGAGGGTCGTCGGGTTTATCGGGTTTGACCGGGATACAGGCGACCGGTTCTCGGATGAAGATGTCGCGCTCCTGCACGCGGCCGTTCATATCATCGCCGGCGGGCTCGAACGAAAGCAGTCTGAGTATCTATTCCGGGAGTCGGAGAACCTCTACCAGATAGTCCTTGATGCCATCACCGATGCCGTCACCGTCGTCGATACAAACCTCACCCTCCTCCTTGTAAATGATGCCTTCACCGACTGGTGCGAAGAACTCGGTCTGGAGACGATTGTCGCCGGGAAGAACCTCTTCTCCGTCATACCGTTCCTTCCACCCACCATAAGGCAGCAGTACGAGCGGGTCATGCGGACCGGGCGGCCACTCTCATATGAGTGGTCCCTTAAGGTTGGCGATCGGATCATGACCCTCCGGGAGATGCGGATCCCGATCCTTGAGCGCGGCGAGGTCGCCCGGATAGTCACCGTCATCCGGGACATCACCGCCCAGAAAGAGGTTGAAGACCTGAGATCAAAGGCGTATGCCCAGATCGATCGGAACATGGAGCAATTCGCCCTGCTTGCCGATCATATAAGGAATCCGCTTCAGGTGATCATGGGACACGCCGAGCTGCTCGATGACGCCGCGATTACAAAGAAGATCCTGGAGCAGGTGCAGCGGATCAACATGGTCATCGATCAGCTAGATGAGCGGTGGGCTGAGTCAAGGAAGCTATCGATGTTCTGGCGAAGGTACTCCTGACGAACCTGTTGTTCTAACCCCGGGGAGATCCTGTGGATTGGCCATCAACTCACGGTGCATCCTGGAGTGAACCCCAGACCAGATTCCGCTCGAGAATGACCCAGTAGCGTTGCAGTTCGGTCTTCGCCGCCCTGTAGTCCGGGTAGTGGTCGCTGACCAGCTGCCAGAAGCGCGCCGAATGGTTCCGCTCCTGGAGGTGGGCGGCTTCGTGGACGATGATGTACTCCCGCAGAGGGTCGGGGAGGGCCACGACGCGCAGGTTGAAGCTCAGGTTGCCGGCCGATGAGCAGCTCCCCCACCTGGTTCTCTGCCGCCTCACCGTGATGCGCCCCGGTCCTTCCTTCCCCACAAGGTCCGGGTAGCCCTTCAGACGGTCGGCGACCTCCTCCCTCAGCATAAGGGTGAGGGCGCTTTTGAGGGTGGAGGCTGATGGTGAGGTAACATCCCCGGAGACCTCGTCGACCGTAAATTTGGCTCCGGGGAGCAGGCGGTAGAACCGTCCATGCAGTAGGATCTGATCCTCCCTCCCGCGCCCCTCGTCTGCCAGCCGGTCGAACTCCTCACGCCTCTCCTCGATCCAGGCGGCGTTTTCCAGAAGAAATCCTCCGACGTCAAACGAGGGGGGAGCGACCACCCGGAGAGTCCCGTCCGGCCGCACCTGGAGCCTGGCAGACCGCACCGCCTTCCTCACGACGGTTGTGCCGGCCAGGTTCTGTTCCCGCTCTCCCGGGTTCATGATAGCAGTACTGGAGGATGCGGTGAGAAAAAACCTGTGATCAGCGGAGCATATCATATGATATTCCCGGGCGGTGCGAAGAGCGCGAACCTCCGCGGCTTCGCGTGAGGTGGCTATAGCTCCCGCGGCCGGCAATCCGTCTGGCGCATCACAAAAAGGCTATACCCTGAGGTCAAGATCTTAATGCAGGAGTGTTTCCGCCGGCGGGAGGGCGGGCGCAGAGGATTACAGCCATGAACAAGAGAGAACTCAAGATCGGTGAGATAGCGCAACTCACCGGGAGACCAGAGCGGGAGATCAGGGCGCTTATCCAGGCCCACGAGAGTCTCTTTTCCTGCCGGACCATCGGCCCGGTCAGGATCTTCCCGGGGAGCGCGGTCAGGATCGTCAGGGAGGTTATCGAACTCTCAGAGAAAGGTCTCACGCCTGAGGAGGTCATCCGGGAGATCCGTTCCGCCGGCGCCCCGGAGGGATCGGCGGCTGATACCGACCGGACCGGCATCCAGCTCCCACCCGGGGCTCTGATAGAGATCAGGGTGCTTCAGGAGACGCTGGCCCGTCAGGAGCGCCAGATCGCGCGCCTGACCGCCGACCTCGAGCGGGAACGCGAAGAGAGGAGGGAGGAGGCCGGCCGGCTCCGGCAGACCATCGATTGCCTGCAGGAGCAGGTCGCAGTTGTCGCGGAGTGGGTGGACTACTTTGACCTGCGGATGGATGAGATCACCCTGCCGGCACTCGATCGAGTCCGGAGGGTTCTCGGGAGGGAGGACGGGCCCGGCCGCTCCGGTTGACTGGCGGATACCTGCTCCCATGCTCTTCGGCCCGCCGGGGCAGCGGTTTCAAGGCGAGCGGAGGGCAGGATAAACAACCCGATGAAGCAATCGTGAGGGTCCGTGGCGATAGGCACGCCACCAGACCGGGTGGGCATCCTCCCTCCAACCTCCATTCAGGATAAAATATATATTAAATACTATATAATTTGATTCATCGATGACCGGTCTTCGTTTCCTCAATACCACCTGCGCGGTCTGCGGGGAGCCCTGCCGGTTCAGCATCCCCGGAGCCGCCGCCCCCATCGGATCGCGGGATCTCGACACCCGCCCCGCTGAACCCCTGCGGTCCACCATCTACGCATGGGTCAGGCGCTGCCCCTCCTGCGGCTACTGCTCACCCGACCCGGGCAGAGCCCCGGACGGGGCGGCCGATGCGGTGAAACTCCCTCGATACCGGGAGCAGCTTGACTCCCGGAGATTCCCACGGGTGGCAAACACCTTCCTCTGCTGGTCGATCATCCAGGAGGATCTCGGTGCGCCGGCCCACGCGGCATGGGC
>JAAZIF010000302.1 GCA_012510335.1 Methanomicrobiales archaeon
AGGAGACCCTGCTGCCCTGCCCCGAGGTCGGCGAAGAGTTTCAGGGAGTCGTCGCGCGGGACGTTGCGCATCGCCATCGGCTCGAGCTGGCGGAGGAAGACCGAACTGACCGGTATCCCCTCACGTGCGATCGCCTGCGCAAGGATCGCCTCGGTGCTGATGCCGTCGGCATCGATGTGGGATATGATCGTCACCCGATCCGCTTCGGAGATCCTGTCCGCAGCTCTTCTTAGATCGCGTTTGAAGGGCATCTCCATAGTGGTGCGACGCGGGTACCGATAAACCATTGTGAGTGTGGATCCCCGCGACACCATTCAAAAGATATCTAAGCGGTGAACACCATAGCACCAGCAATGGATGTTATGATGGCGGGGATGCGCGAGTTCCTTGAGGCGGGCGTGATCAGCGCGGGCAGGATGCGGGCGGTCGAAGGAAACGCTACATCGCTCGGTCTCTCACCGCTCATGATGATGGAGAGCGCCGGCCGCGCGCTTGCGGATATCGTCCGGGGGTATGACCCTTCCCGTCTCCTCATCCTATGCGGGAAGGGGAACAACGGCGGCGACGGGATGGTAGCGGCCCGCTGCCTCCAGCAGATCGATGCGGTCGACGTCGTCTATCTCGCCCCGGCGACCCCTGAAGCTGCCGCCCAGGCATCGCTTCTCCGGGGCTGCGCGGTTGCCACCCACCCTGTGCGGTGCGCAACAGACGTCGAACCCCTCCGCCGGATCTTCGATGAGGCCGACGTCATAGTCGATGCACTGCTCGGAACCGGGGCATCGGGCACCCTGCGCGAACCGCTTGCAACCCTCGTCACCCGGGCAAACGAGAGTTCTGCGAGGATCGTCGCCGTCGACATACCCACACCGGGCATAAGGGCCGCGCGGATCGTCTCGTTCCACAGGCCCAAGGTGGAGGGCGCGGATGTCGTGGATATAGGCATACCGCTCGAGGCGGAGGTCTGCACCGGCCCCGGCGATCTCGTCCTCCTCCCGGCGAGAGAGCCCGGGGCTCACAAGGGCGCCGGTGGCGAGGTTCTGGTGGTCGGAGGGGGGCCCTACCAGGGGGCGCCCTATATAGCGGCCCTCGGGGCGCTCCGGGCCGGTGCCGACATCGTGCGGGTAGCATCCCCAGCGTACATACCCATGCCCGACCTGATCTACGAACGCCTTGAGGGGGATCGGATCACAGGGGATCACCTGGAGACGATACTCAGACTCGTAGGGCGGGCGGACGCGGTCGTCTGCGGCATGGGGCTCGGGGATGCGAGCCACGATGTCGTGCTCGCGGTCGCGGAGACGGCAGAGAAGGCAGTCTTTGATGCCGATGCGCTCGCCCGGCCCCTGCCGGCGGCGAAGGAGACGATCTACACACCGCATGCGGCCGAGTTCGCCCGCATGACCGGGGCGGGGCCGCCGGATGACCTCGTCATGCGCGCAAGGAGCGTGAAAGCCGCCGCGACAGGGACGATCCTCCTCAAAGGCCCTGTAGACGTCATATCGGATGGCAACCGGGTCAGGTTCAACAGGACGGGAACACCCGCCATGACCGTCGGGGGAACCGGCGACCTCCTCGCGGGCATTGCCGGGGCGCTCCTCTGCCGCCTGCCGGCGTTTGAGGCCGCCTGCATCGCCGCGTACGTAAACGGCAGGGCCGGCATGCGGGCCGCCGAAGAACCGGGGTATGGCATGCTCGCAACCGATATGCTCGGGTACATACCGCGCGAACTCTTCGGGCATGGGTAGCCGGCCCGAATACACTCTCTTTTATCCACCCGGGGTGAAGATCTCAGGCGATGTACATGAAGGGATCCGGAAAACCTGGCGAAGCACCGGTCTTTACCCACATCGAGAACGATCAGGCGCATATGGTGGATATCACAGCCAAAACTGAGGTTCCCCGGGAGGCGGTTGCGAGCGGGAGGATCTACCTCCGGGACGAGACGCTCCGGGCTATCAGGGAAGGAACCGCGGTCAAGGGCAACGTGCTCGCGACAGCGAGGGTGGCGGCCACACTCGCGGTGAAGGATACGCCGCGTATCATACCCATGTGCCACCCAATACAGCTCGGGGCCATCACCATCGATTTCGTGGAGATGGAGACCTGCATCGAGGCTACCGCCCGGGTGAAGTCCTACGGAAGGACGGGGGTCGAGATGGAGGCCCTCACAGGCGTCTCGATCGCCCTCCTCACCATCTGGGATATGGTCAAGTCAGCGGAGAAGGATGATGACGGTCAGTACCCGGTCACAAGGATCGACGATATCCGCGTTGTTGAAAAACGGAAGGGGATCTGAGAGCAGGAAGGAATCCTTTATTTATTCTCCCGCCTACTTATCAGGAACCACGGGATACGTCCCGGAAAGGAATGTGGCGGAAACGCTGAACCTGAGGTGATTTAAAAATGGCTAAATCGATGTATGCCTACGTTCGCGAGGCATGGAAACGACCCGATCAGTCCGGGGTAAAAGACCTCCTCTGGGAGCGCCTCCAGGTGTGGCGGCGCGAGGGGAGTGTCGTGCGCATCGAGCGCCCGACCCGGATCGACCGGGCACGGTCGCTTGGATACAGGGCTAAACAGGGGATCATCGTCGCCCGCGTGAGGATCCGCCGTGGCGGCCGGAGGAAGCCCCGGTACGTCCGCGGGCGCAGGACCGCGCGCATGGGCATACGCCGGGCGACACCGGCAAAGAGCCTGCAGCGGATCGCCGAGGAACGGGCGTCCCGCAAGTTCCCGAACATGGAGGTCTTGAACTCCTACTGGGTCGGCGAAGACGGCCACTATAAGTGGTTCGAGGTTATACTGGTCGATGGTCACCACCCCTCGATCCAGAGTGACAAAAGCCTCGCATGGCTGGCCGACCCCGCCCACCGCGGCCGGGCAGAGCGCGGCAAGACCTCTGCCGGCATGAAGGGGCGCGGCATGCGGACGCGCGGGCGCGGAACCGAGAAGACCCGCCCGAGCATCCGCTCCCATGCAAACCGCGGTAAATAACCACCCCTTTTTTGCATGGTTTCCCCGATGAAGATCACCGACGCCGGTGTATACCCCTATCCCGCCGGCGACTCGACGCCGGCACGGATGGCGCGCGAGGCGAGAGATCTCGGGTTTGATAGTATCGTCGCCATCGGAGGGGAGGGATCCGGGCTACATAATATCGATATCCTCCGGGGTTTCGTGATCACTGCCTCCTCCCAGAAAGAGGTCATCAGGCAGGTGCGAAAGCCTGCCGCCCGTGATGCTGACGTGATCTTTGTCAACGCCGGCGACACCTCCTTCAACCGGGCCGCCGTCTCGGTGGAGGAGGTGCATATCATAAGAAACATGCATGCCGCCCGGAGGAACGCCTTTGATCATGTCGCCGCACGGTCGGCAGCGGAACATGGTACGGCGGTGGATATCTCTCTCTGCCCGATCATACAGTACCGCGGGAGGAGACGCCAGATTGCGCTGCAGCGATACGCGGACATCCTGACACTGCACCGGCGCTACGGCTTTTTGCTGACGATATCGTCGGACGCACGCTCGGTCCTCGAGCAGCGGTCGGTCCGTGAGATCCGCGGCCTCTGCGCGCTCTTCGGTATGACGGGGGCAGAGGTGGCCGGCGCCCTCTCGTCCATTGGACGACTCATAGAACCGGCCCGGCCGGTGAGGGTGGTCGGATGAAGCCAAGACCCCCCGCGATGCGGGAGAAGCGCCGCTACATACTGGTGCGGATCCTCCCCTACGGGCTCGCCCCCGACCAGAAAGACCTATACCTTGCGGTAATCGAGGCCACGACCACCCTCCTGGGCGATCTCGCTGCCGGTCTCTCGCAGCCTGCGGTGGTATTCTGCGACGGGGGATACGCCATAGTCAGGTGCCGGCGGGGGACGGAGGGGGATATCGCCACCGCCCTTGCAACGGTCACCGCGATCGCCGATGAGCGGGCCGCACTCAGGACGGTCGCCACATCCGGGACTATCCGTGCATTGAAACGCCGGATCCGGCCGATCCGGCCTCTCACTGAGACCGGGGAGGTGATGATCGGAAAAGATTATTTTTCGATGCATCGCTATCCCCGTCAAAAGGTTGATTTGATTGAAAAAGGTACTATGCATCAGAAGTCATTGTTTTTCACTGAGACCGATTTGGAGGAACGATAATGCAGCCACAATATCAGATGGGTTATGACCGGGCTATCACTGTATTCAGCCCGGACGGTAGGCTCTACCAGGTTGAGTATGCCAGAGAAGCGGTAAAGAGGGGCACAACGGCCGTCGGTCTCAAATGCCGTGAAGGCGTCGTGCTGATCGTCGATAAGCGCGTGACATCCCGGCTACTCGAACCGGTATCCGTCGAGAAGATCTTCAAGATCGACACGCATATCGGTGTGGCATCCTCCGGCCTTGTCGGGGATGCGCGGGCCCTCGTGGACAGGGCGCGGGTCGAGTCGCAGATCAACCGGGTCTCATACAACGAACCGATAAACGTCGAGATCCTGGCCAAGAAGCTCTGTGACCATATGCAGACATACACACAGTTCGGCGGCGCACGCCCGTACGGGACCGCCCTCCTGATCGCAGGGGTCAGCGACGGCGAGGCCCGGTTGTTTGAGACCGACCCGAGCGGGACGTTGCTTGAGTATAAGGCGACCGGGATCGGCACCGGCCGGCCTGCCGTCGTTAAGGTCTTTGAGGAGGAGTACCAGGAGGAGGCAGACTTCGCCGGCGCAATAGGGCTCGGTATCAAGGCCCTCCATGCGGCCACCGAGGGAAAACTCGACGTCAGCGCCATCGAGATCGCCGTTGTCTCCATCACGGAGGGGGAGTTTCGGAGGCTGGAGAAGGATGAAGTGAAGGTCTACATCGACCGCTACGAAGAAGAATGAGTGATACCAGTTATGATACCCCTGGACCAGGCAGTTGTAGCGCGGCTTGAGAGCCACGGAGAGCGGTTCGAGGTGCTTGTCGACCCTGACGGGGCCACGCGGATCCGGCAGGGGGAGGAGATCGATCTGGAGGACGTAGTCGCAGCCGATTTCGTCTTCTCAAACGCCGCCCACGGTGAGCGTGCCCCTGACGAGGCTCTCCTGAAGGTCTTTAAGACGACAGAGTTTGAGGCGGCGGCGATACGGATCATCAGGAGAGGCGAGATCCAGCTCACCGCCGAGCAGCGCCGCCAGCGCATAGCAGAGAAGCGGAACCAGGTCATCACGTTCATATCGCGAAACGCCATCAACCCCCAGACGGGTTTCCCTCACCCCCCGCAACGGATCGAGCTCGCCATGGAAGAGGCGAGGGTGAATATCGATCCCTTCAAGTCAGTCGAGGAGCAGGTCAAGGAGACTGTAAAAGCGCTCCGGCCCCTTCTTCCCATCCGCTTCGAGGAGATCCGCATCGCCGTGAAGATCCCGGCCGACCACGCTCCCCGGGCATACGGGGAGATCCAGGCTGCGGTGACGGTCGATCAGAACGAGTGGCAATCGGACGGCTCCTGGATCGCCGTCGTCAGGATTCCGGCGGGCATCCAGGAGGAGTTCTACGACCTGGTGAACAAGGTGTCCCGGGGAAGCGCGGAGACCAGGATACTCGAACGCGGGCCGTGAACAAATATAATAAGCGATTAGAGACAAAGATTAGAGGACAGACAAGAGGTACGCCAGATGGCAAGTCGCAAACATAGAGCCAAGGGCAGGGTAGTCGGGAGTGCCGGGCGTTTCGGCCCGAGATATGGCCGGTTCATCCGGAAGAGGATAAACCAGATCGAGAAGGTCTCCCGGGCACGCCACACCTGCCCTCGCTGTGACCAGA
>JAAZIF010000394.1 GCA_012510335.1 Methanomicrobiales archaeon
GTACAAACAGCGAGAGTGGATTAAAAGATTATGCCTGGTATTCTTCCAACAGCGGCAGCAAGACCCATCCCGTCGGCATAAAGAGAGCGAACGATTTAGGCATATATGACATGAGCGGGAATGTCTGGGAATGGTGCTGGGACTGGTATGGGAATTATTCTTCAACATCTCAGACGAATCCCACCGGTCCTTCTACAGGCAGTTACCGCGTGCTACGGGGCGGCAGCTGGCGCTACTACAGCTACATTTGCCGCACGGCCTCTCGCTACATCTTCTCCCCGTCGTTCAGCAGCAGCTTTCTGGGGTTTCGCCTTGCCAGGAACGGAGATTAGTTTTGGTTTTTTTAGCTTCTTAACTTTTTAGGGATTTGCCCGCCGTAGCCATAGCCGTATCCGGGCGAAGCGGATACGGAGCGGAGGCGCAGGCGGGCGGAAAATAATATGAAGAAAAGACAAAAAATAGCCTTATGTATTCTATGCTTCCTTTTTGCATCGACACTCCTCGCATCCAACGAATTCATTATTGAATCCTTTAAGGCTCTGCCCAACGACATGGCCGGATCAGTCTATGCAAAGAAAGACGGCAATAACGAGTTTTGCGGCCTGATCAAGGTCAAAACGGGGATTAAGGAAGACCTGGACTTTAGCAGCAGCCTGAAGTTTAACTTGTTTGAGAAGAAAAAACCCGGGGAATACTGGGTATATGTATCGCCGGGAGAGGGGCGGCTGACCTTGTATGCGGAAGGTTTTACGCCCAAGCATTTCCACATCACTTCGGAAAAGATCGAGTCGAAGCGAAGCTATGAGCTGCTGGTAAGGGCAAAGGAAGAGCAGAAGATTCCGGTATCCATTTTAACGGATCAAGTGGATGCGGAGAAGTGGCTGGACGGGGAGCTCTTAGGGACGGGCGATAATTTTCAGGTGGTGCCGGGGAAATACCGCTTGAGCATAAAAAAAGAGGGGTATAAGGAATATTCTGCCGAAGTTCTCTTTGATAAGGACAACGCGTTGATCAAGGATATTGAACTGAAGCAGATCCAGCCTGTAGAAGTCCACATAACATCGTCACCCCTTGGAACAGATATTTATATTGACAATACCTTAATCGGCAAAACTAATAAGGGGACATATCTGTATCCCGGAACCTATTCATTAAAATTATCACAATCCGGTTATGTGGATATAAATGAAAAGATAGTTGTAAAAGAAACCGCTAAAAATACCTTCAATTATAATCTTGAAAAGAATACCGGCATAATGCGACTTAAGATTAGTCCGCCGGATGCAAAAGTACTTATCAACAAAACGGAGCATACAGGAAAGAAAGAATTAGAGTTTGCACCGGGAAGATATTTGCTGGAAGTGAGCAAGCCGGGATATTATGAAGATTCAAAAGTTATTGAACTCAAGCGCGGAGAGACGGCAGAGATTGTGTTAAGTCTTATTCAAAAAACCGGGAACTTCCAATTGTCGATCGGGCCACTTGAAGCGGCATGTCGCTTGATGCAGGGAGAAAAGGTAATTCAGAGTTGGACGGGGATGAAGCGGATTAACGATCTGCCCGTGGGAGATTATGAACTGCTATGTACAGCTGATAAGCATCAAGCAGAAAAGCGGACTTTTAGCATAATAGAAAATTCAAGCACCGTTTTAGATATCCAGATGCAGGAAGGGGTATTGCGGCAGTCTTCTGATTACAGGATAAAAGAGGTTTTCGTACAAGGCGGCAGCTTCCGTATGGGGGATGTTTGGGGTGGGGGATTCGATGGTGAAAAGCCCATACACAATGTGACGCTTAGCAGCTTTTATATTGGAAAATATGAGGTAACTCAGGCCTTATATAAAGAGATTATGGGGAATAATCCCAGTTATTTCAAAGGCGACAATCTTCCGGTAGTGGGAGTTACCTGGTACAATGCGGTGGAATTCTGCAATAAGCTGAGCGAGAAGGCAGGCTTGCAGAAAGTGTATACAATCAGCGGAACAAGCGTAAGGGCGGATTTCACAAAGAGCGGCTATAGGCTTCCCACGGAAGCGGAGTGGGAATACGCTGCCCGCAGCGGTGGCAGGGAAGACCGGAAGTGGAGCGGTACAAACACGGAGGGCGAATTGGGCAATTATGCCTGGTATGATTCCAACAGCGGCAATAAGACCCATCCCGTCGGCACAAAGAAAGCCAATGATCTTGGTATATATGACATGAGCGGCAATGTATATGAATGGTGCTGGGATTGGAAAGGGAATTATTCGTCATTCTCCCAGACAAATCCCACAGGTCCCTCTAC
>JAAZIF010000303.1 GCA_012510335.1 Methanomicrobiales archaeon
CCTGAGACTGCCCAGGGCATCTTCATCGACTTCTCCCGGCTCCTGCGCTTCTACCGCGACAAACTCCCCTTCGGCGCGGTCCAGATAGGAAAGTCCTACCGGAACGAGATCTCCCCCCGCCAGGGCATGATCCGGCTGCGGGAGTTCACCCAGGCGGAGGCCGAGATCTTCGTCCACCCGGAGGGAAAGGACCACCCCGCCTTCCATCGCTACGCCGACTACACCGTGCCCCTCCTCACCATAGACCGGCAGCAGGATGATCGGGAGCCGATCAAGGTTACGATGCGCGTTGCGGTGGATGATGGCGTGATCCTGAACGAGTACGTCGCCTACTACGTCGCGCTCACGCACCAGATCCTGATTGCCACCGGCGTGGATCCGGAGAGACTCCGGTTCCGCCAGCATCTCCCCGATGAGCGGGCACACTACGCGATCGATTGCTGGGATGCCGAGGTCCACTCCGGCCGCTTCGGGTGGGTGGAGATAGTTGGGATCGCCGACCGCACCGACTACGACCTGCGCTCGCATGCCCGCCACTCCGGGGCATCGATGACGGTCTTTGTCCCATACGACGAACCGAGGCGGGTAAAGAGGCGGCGGATTGTGGCAGATATGGGTGTTCTCGGCCCCCGGTTCCGCGGCAGGGCAAAGGCGATCGCGGATGCCCTGGCTGCATCAAACCCCGGCGAGGACGGTGCGCATGTCACGGTCGAGGGCGAGGATATATTCATCCCCGCCGACCTCTACAGGGTCAGGGAAGAGGAGGAAGAGGTCCGTGGCGAAGAGGTGATGCCCCACGTCATCGAGCCCTCTTACGGCATCGACCGTATGATATACGTCGCGCTGGAGCATGCCTACGCCGAGGACGAGATCGATGGCGAGATGAGAAGGGTGCTCCGGTTCCCGGCGGCGGTGGCACCGATCCAGGCCGCCGTCTTCCCGCTGATGAACCGGGATGGGCTTGATGAGATCGCGCGGACGATCACGGATAAACTCACCAGGTGCCGCATCTTCGCCCAGTATGATGATTCCGGCGCCATCGGCAGGCGTTACCGGAGGCAGGACGAGATCGGGACGCCCTATGCCATAACCGTCGACTACGATACGCTTGAGGACAATACGGTCACCATCAGGGATCGGGATAGCACGGAACAGATCCGTGTGCCGATCGAGCGGCTGCCCCAGATACTCTCCGGACTCATAGACGGCTCCACCGCATTCCACGAACTCGGGTTATGAACTACGTCACTCACCCGCTGATCCGGCAGGAGAGTATCGAGGAACGGCGTTACCAGCTCTCTATAGCGCTCAGGGCGCTTGATGCGAACACGATGGTCGTCCTCCCGACGGGGCTTGGGAAGACGGCCATCGCGCTCCTTGTCGCAGCATCCCGCCTCCGCTCTCACCAGGGAAAGGTGCTCATGCTCGCGCCGACAAAACCCCTGGTCGAGCAGCATCTCCGTTTTTTCAAGCAGTTCATACTTCTACAGGAAGAATCTGAGCCGCAGGAGTCCGATTTTGCCATGTTCACCGGGGATACCCCGCCTGCCAGGCGGGCCGAAGCCTGGGAGGCGTGCAGGATCTGCTTCGCCACCCCGCAGGTGATCAAGAACGACTGCCTGGCAGGGAGGTACAGCCTCAACGACGTCGCCCTGCTGGTCATCGACGAGTGCCACCGGGCGGTGGGAAACTACGCATACGTCTTCATCGCCCGGCGCTACTGCACCACTGCGGATAACCCCCTGCTTCTCGCCGTGACCGCCTCTCCGGGTGGCGACCAGGAGAAGGTGCAGGAGGTCTGCCGTAACCTCCATATCGAGGCTGTCGAGACGCGGGTGGAGACCGATGAAGATGTCCGTCCCTACGTCCACGAGCGTGAGATCCGGTATGTCGACGTCTACCTGCCCGAAGAACTGCAGGCGGCGCTCCTTGCCCTCAGGGGGCTTGTGGAATCAAGACTCGGCCGGCTCGCGAGACTCAACTTTCAGGTTCCAAAACCCGATAAGATCTCAATAAAAGCGTTAAATCTCTTAAACGCCCAGATCCAGCAGCGTATACAGTCACAGGATCCCTCTGCCTTCATAGCGGCCTCCCTGCACGCCGAGTGCATGAAACTCCGCCACGCCATCCTGCTCACCGAGACACAGGGAAGTGAGGCGCTCAGACTCTACCTGGACCGTCTCAGCACGGAAGGGGCCTCGAGCACGGGGAGTAAGGCAAGCAAACACCTGGTCAGCGATCCCGTCTACCAGAACCTCCTTGAGGAGGCGGGCCGCTGGGATCGGGAGCTTCACCCCAAGGTCGCCATCATATGTGAACTGGTGCAGGCACAGCTTGCGGCCCACCCGGAGAGCCGGATCATCGTCTTCGCCACTTACCGCGACACCGTCCGGACGCTCGCCGACGCGATATCTGGGTGCGGCATCGCCTGTGAGCGGTTCATCGGCCAGGCCTCCAGGGATACGGAGCGGGGGCTTACGCAGAAGGAGCAGATCGAGATCCTCAACCGGTTCAGGGAGGGTGAGATTCGGTGCCTGATCGCGACATCGGTGGGTGAGGAGGGGCTTGACGTCCCTTCGACCGATATGGTGATCTTTTATGAGGCCGTCCCATCGGAGATCAGGAGCATCCAGCGGAAAGGGAGGACAGGCCGGAGCGGCAGCGGCACGATAGTCGTGCTGGTGACGAAGGGGACGTCCGATGAGACGTTCAGGTATGTGAGCCAGACAAGGGAGCGGGCGATGGTGCGGGGGATCAGGAGCATGGGCACAACGCCCACCCCATCCATCCCGGCCGCCACCAGGCAGGTGAACTTCCAGGAGTTTAAATCCGCGAGGCGGGATACGCGCGCGTCACTGCCGGACGTGAATTTGGGCCTGGATCCCGGTCTCCCGGGGCCGGCGATCACGGTCGATGACCGTGAGACGTCGTCACGGGTAGCTGTGCGCCTGCAGGAACTCGGGGCGTCGATTACATTGCAGCGCCTTGAGTTTGGCGATTACGCCATCGGTGATCGCATCCTCGTGGAGAGGAAGACTGCACGGGACTTCATGGATACACTGGTGGAGCGGGATCTCTTCGGACAGATCCGGGCGATGGCTGATGTGGTGCCAAGACCGATCCTGATCATAGAGGGGGAAGAAGACCTCTATGAGATCCGGAACATCCACCCAAATGCCATCCGGGGAACGCTTGCCGCCATCGCGATCGATATGAGTGTGACGCTGCTCCGTACACAGGATGCGGACGATACCGCCGGGATGCTCTACGTTATCGCGCAGCGGGAAGCAGGTGAGCGAGGAGAGGGCAAGATGCATCCGAAGAAAACCTACCGGTCTGCCCGCGAAGAGCAGGAGTATGTTCTCGCCGCGTTTCCAAATATAGGACCGAGGAGCGCCAGGCTCCTCCTTGAACATTTCGGGTCGCTCAAGGCGATAATCGATGCCAGACCTGAGGAGCTGGCATCCGTGCATGGGATCGGGGAAAAGACCGCGCAGGGTATATGGGATCTTGTCCACAGACCTTACCGCTGACCCGGCGCCGCGGGCCGGGTTCACGATGTGCAATCAATAATTATAACCCGCCCTTCTGAGCGTCGCGAGCGCTTCGGCGCCCTTCTCTACCGCAATCATAAGGGTCAGACACTCATCGAC
>JAAZIF010000304.1 GCA_012510335.1 Methanomicrobiales archaeon
AGTTCAAGCGTTGAAGCACTGTTCCAGGTCAAAACGACGTAATCGATCATCATACCGGTAGGAGATCCCCTGGCGACACTATCTACCGGGCATCATCGAACATCAAGTTTGCTATAGCACGGGCCCTGAGAGGCACCGGGTTGATGCATCTGTAGACACTTCCCTGAAGTGATGTCTGCATCATGAGAGTGGTGCTACACCTCCTCTGAAGCAGGGGATGAGCTGCTGCCGACTCCGGATGGTTAAGCAGCGGGGGCGTGGCATAACCATCAGAGCCCTTCGGGCCACGGGATACCGAGTTTCTGTATAAGCTCCTTCAGCTCGTCGTGGATGCCCCGGTCAATCCGGAGGAGGGCCAGGATGTAGACGAGCCCGCCGAGTCCGACCGCCCCGAGAACGAAAAAGACGTTTGAGAGCGGGATGGCTAGTGAGTAAATTGCGACGACGACTGCCATGACGAGTGCGGCAAGGATGATGTGAGCCACGGCCAGGGGCTCTACCTGCACACGGATGCTCCGGGAGAGGGCACGGTTGGCGAGCGCCGCGTTCAGGACCATTGTGATGAGTGTTGCCATCGACGCCCCTACGATGCCGTATTCCGGTATGAAGAGGAGGTTTAACACGATATTAGCAATGACCGCGATCGCTGTTACCCGGAATGAGTCTTTCGGCCGGTCAAGGGCGTTCAGGCACATCGTCTGGAGGTACATGAAGACACTCGCCACCTGGACGAGCAGGAGGATCGCGAGCGCCCCCGCCCCGGCAGCAAACGACTCCCCGTAGAAGAAGTAGAGGAGACGTTCACCGAGGAGCCAGCCTCCAATAACAACCGGGACCGCGAGCAGGAGCGAGTAGGTGAAGGCGCGGGCGAGCGCAGACTCTACATGAGGGAGGTCATGCTGTTTCTCCCAGTAACTGATCTTAGGGTAGAGTGTGGTATGGAGCGCCAGGGTGACGAACGCCGCAAGCGATGTGAGCTGGAGCGCCACACGGTATATGCCGACATCGGCCTCGGTCATGAAGTGGCCGATCATGATCGTATCAGCATAAGAAAATACAAGGTAGCCGCTCGAGCTGAGGAACGTCCAGACCGAGAAGGCAAAGAGGCTCGCGACGTGCGACCGGCGGAACGAGGTGAGGGAGAGGTCGAGGAACCGGAAGTTAAAGAGCCCTGAGACCAGGATGCCGGCAACAAACCCGCCGGCGAGGCCGGCAAGACCGAACCCGAGCATGATCGCGGCGACCTGGATCCCTATCCGGACCAGGGTATCGATCAGGCCTCCGAGCTGGTTGACGCCGACCATTCCCCTCCCGTAGACGCTGTTTGAGGCTATGTTCGTGAAGGTGCTCACGATCAGCGCGAGGACGAGCCAGGGGAACACCCCTGACAGGGTGAGTTTGACGAGGTACGGCCGCGCGATGAGGAGGAAACCCACCGAGACGACCGTCAGTGCCACCCGGAGGAGGAGAAACGCGGTGAAGTATGCGTTCTGGTCATCTCCCTCGCTGATCCGCTTCACAGCGGCGCCCCCAAACCCGCCATCCCCGATCAGGTTGAAGACGCTGAAGTAAGCGACGAAGAGGAAGTACGCCCCCAGTATCGACGGGCCGATTGTATGGGCGAAGTACATCGTGGAGAGAAACCCGATCGCGGTGAGCCCGATCGTCGAGGCGAGGCTGATGACACCCTGGCGCTGGACGGGGTCGATGCGCATGACACGGGCAAGATACCTGGAGAGACGCAACACGAGCATTGGTTTCGTCGTTAAACCCTTTATCCTTGCGGAGTTGAGGGGTGCCAGGTGATCGTTAGCTGCCCCGGACTTTCTGCCGGAAACCCCACAACACCAGTTGGAGGTTCCCTGGCCCACGAGACTGTAGGAAGGCGCCCATGGTCCCCCACCACTCTCTCAAAATGAGGGGCCCGATACCGTCATAGCAGAGCGGCGCCAACGTATGGTATTATGATTCATCGCTCACGAAATAGAGCACGCAACATACCATCGGCGGTGAAACTTTGGACGTAGGGGTAATCGGTGTCGGGATGATGGGCAGGAATCATGCCCGTGTGTACTCGGAACTGAAATCGGCGGACTCTCTCTACCTGTATGACCTCAACGGGGAGGCAGCGCATGACCTCGCTGACGCCTTCGGGGCTACGGTCTCTCCCTCAGCCAGGGATCTGCTTCGCTCCGTGGATGCGGTGAGTATCTGCGTCCCGACACCCTATCACTTTGGGGTTGCGGAGAGTGTTCTCGACGCCGGGGTGCCGCTCCTCATCGAGAAACCGATCTGCGCGACGGCTGAAGAGACGAGAAGGCTTATCGAGAGGATCCCGGATGGTCTCATCGTCGGCGTCGGGCATATCGAGCGGTTCAACCCGATCGTCCCGGAGATCGGAAAGATCGTCCGTGACCCCCTCTACATCGAGATGAAGCGGCACAACCCGGCCTCTTCCCGTGTGAGCGGCTCCTCGGTCGTCGAAGACCTTATGATCCATGATGTGGATATAATGCGTAACGTCCTCATCCCGGACGAGGACTACCGCCTCGCCGGCAGCGGCAGTCGGGACGTCTGCAGCGCCCTCTTCTCGTTTGGCGACACAACAGTCTACCTCTCGGCGAGCAGGAAGTCCTCTAAAAAGATACGTATGATATACATCGAGGAGGAGGAGTTCACCATCGAGGGGGATTTTATGGCCCAGGAGATCTACATCCACAGGAAACCGGGGCAGTACTCTGTAGAGAACGAGCGCTACGTGCAGGAGAACATCATCGAGAAGGTGCTCGTGAACAAGCAGGAGCCGCTGAAACTCGAGCTCGCAACGTTCCTTGACTGCGTGGCGCGCGGCCGGGAGTTTCCGGTCAGTCCTGCACAGGCACTCCTGAACATGGAGATCTGCGAGGATGTCGCGCGGTGTTTTGCATGAGTGAGAGGTTGAGATCGATCATCGAGGGGAGAGGGGCGGTCAAGACGATCGGTGTCGTCGGCATGGGGTACGTCGGCATCCCCGCCGCGGCCCTCTTTGCGGATGCGCCGGAGTTTGATTCGGTCATCGGGTTCCAGCGGGACTCGGCCTCGTCAGGGTATAAGATCGCCATGCTGAACCGGGGGGAGTCGCCGCTTAAAGGTGAGGAGCCGGGGCTTGAGGATCTCCTCGAGAAAGTCGTCAGGGCCGGGAAACTCCGATGCACCCCGGACTTCTCTGAGATCGCAGGGTGTGATGCGGTGACCCTCGCAATCCAGACGCCTTTCCTCGACCCAAAAGACCTCATACCAGACTTCTCGGCCCTGATCGAGGGGCTCAGAGGCGTCGGAAGGCATATCACCGAAGGAACGCTCGTGGTGCTTGAGTCGACCATCACCCCCGGGACGACAGCCGGCATGGCCCGCGAGATCCTGGAGGCAGAGTCGGGGCTCGCCGCCGGCGAGGATTTTGCCCTCGCGCACGCCCCCGAGCGGGTGATGGTCGGCCGGCTGCTCCGTAATATCCGCGAGCACGACCGGATCGTCGGCGGGATCGACGAGATATCGACGGCGCGCGCAGTCGAGCTATACCGGCCTGTGCTCACGACCGGGAAGGTCATCCCCATGACCGCTACCGCGGCCGAGGTGACGAAGACCGCCGAGAACGCCTTCCGCGATCTCCAGATCGCGGCTGCAAACCAGCTCGCGCTACACTGCGAGGCGATGGGGGTCAACGTCTACGACGTCCGGGCGGGGATCGACTCCCTCAAGGGTGAGGGGATCACCCGGGCGATCCTCTGGCCGGGGGCTGGCGTCGGGGGCCACTGCCTGACGAAGGACTCCTGGCACCTCGAGCGGGGGGCGCAGGTTCTCGGGGGTGACCTCTGGTACCCGCACGGGGCGGAGTCGATCTTCGGGGTTGCGCGGGCGATCAACGAGTTCATGCCCCGGCACATGGTCCACCTGACCCTGGAGGGGCTCGAGAGGGTCGGAAAATCCCCGGAAGACGTGGTGATCGCGCTCTTAGGGTGGGCGTTCATCCAGAACTCGGATGACACCAGGAACACCCCGGCAGAGCCCTACCTCACGGCGATGGAGGAGGCTGGGGCAGCGGTCAGGGTCCATGATCCCTTTGTGGATGAGTACCCGGGGATAAAGGTCTTCCATGACCTCAATGAGACCCTCGCAGGGGCGGATGCTGTCGTAATCTTCACGGCCCACCGCCACTACTTCGCCCTCGAGGCGGCGCGGGTGAAGGAACTCTCGGGAGAGGAGCACCCGGTGATCGTCGACGGCCGGAACGTCGTCGGCCCGGATGCATTCATCGGGGCCGGCTTCGTCTACAAGGGCATCGGCCGGGGCGACAGGAACAACCACCCGATCAGGTGATGACCATGAAGATCGCATCGATAGTCGGCGCGCGGCCGCAGTTCATCAAGTGTGCCCCGGTTTCAAGGGAGCTCAGGAAAGAACACGAAGAGGTACTTATCCACACCGGGCAACACTACGACCACGGTATGTCTGCGATCTTCTTTGAGGAGCTCGCCATCCCGGAGCCAGACTACAACCTCGGCATCGGTTCGGGGACGCACGGCCGGCAGACCGGGGCGATGCTCGGGGCGATCGAGGATGTCTTCGAGAAGGAGAAACCAGATATTGTTCTCGTCTACGGGGATACGAACTCGACGTTTGCCGGCGCTCTTGCAGCGGCAAAACTCCATGTGCCGGTCGCGCACGTCGAGGCGGGTCTCCGGAGCTTTGACCGCCGGATGCCCGAGGAGGTGAACCGGGTGCTCACCGATCATGCATCGGATATCCTATTCTGCCCGACCGCGACCGCCGTCACGAACCTCGCGGCCGAGGGGATCCGGGATGGTGTTCACCTCGTCGGGGATGTGATGGTCGATGCGATGAACTATAATCGCGCGATCGCGGGGGAGCGCTCCAGGATTCTAGAGGATCTCGGGGTCCGGCCGGGGGAGTACCTCGTCATAACCGTCCACCGGCCATCGAACACGGATGATCGTGAGAACCTGGCCGGCATCCTCGGCGCCCTCGGGGAGGCCGGGATGCCGGTTGTCTTCCCGGTCCATCCCCGGACGCGGAAGTACCTCAAGGGGTATGGTCTTTTTTCGAGGATGCCGGAGAACGTCCGGGTTGTCGAGCCGCTCGGTTATCTCGATATGCTCCGCCTGATGGCGCATGCGGCGAAGATCCTCACCGACTCCGGCGGGATCCAGAAGGAGGCGTATGTGCTCGGCGTCCCCTGCATCACCCTCCGGGAGAACACCGAGTGGGTCGAGACGGTCGAGGCCGGGTGGAATTTGATCGTGGGGGCGAGGAGAGGGGAGATCGTTGATGCTATTCTGCGTTTCTCTCCCGAATCACGGCAGAAAGAATTATTTGGGAATGGAAATGCCAGTGTTTTGATCGGGGAGATCCTTTCCGGGCTCCAGGATGCCCGGGTCGGGTAGGGGTTTTGTGATGCGCCGGCCGGCGATCCTGTTTCTTACGAGCACCCTCTCTCCTTTTGTCGAGGATGACCTGCAGATGCTTAAGGGACATTACCCGGTCAGGGAGGTCATCACCGGGGGCAGTCCCGCCGGGGGCCCGGTGCAGAGATCGTCTCTTGGCCTTTCGATCTTCCTTCGGGTTATCCAGACCGATATAACGTTCTCGTGGTTTGCCCATAATCATTCATACCTCGCGGTCATGGCATCCAGGCTTCTCGGGAAGAAGTCGGTGGTTGTTGTAGGTGG